>JAFSNI010000014.1 GCA_017447485.1 Candidatus Saccharimonadota bacterium | reverse complement strand
GGTGATTCGGGCATTTAATAATGAAAATGTTGAAAAGAAAAAGTTTATGCGCACGAATGATGAGCTGACCAAACTTTTGATTTTTGTAGATCGGATTTTGGAACTACAAAATCCCCTAATTAATATCATTTTTAACGGAACGACTTTGCTTTGCTCATGGATTGGAATCTCATTACTTACGCAAGATTTTTCCTATCTTGGCAATATGACAGCGTTTGCAGAATATGTAACTTTTGTAATGATGTCGTTCTTGATGCTTTCAATGTTCTTTATAATGATCCCACGCGCCAATGTGTCGGCCGGAAGAATCAATGAGATTTTAAAGACTAGCCCAAAAATTCATTTTGTGAAGAAAACTCACGGTGTGCCGGAGAAACAGGCCTCGGTTGAGTTCAAAAAAGTAGATTTTAGTTATCCAGATGCCGCTGAAAAGGTGCTCGATAATATTTCGTTTAGGGCAGAGGCTGGGAAGACGACGGCGTTTATTGGTTCGACTGGCTCGGGGAAATCAACGCTGATTAATTTGGTACCGAGATTTTATGAAGCAACCAGCGGGGAAATTCTAATTGACGGTATCAACATTAAAGAATATAGCAAAGACGATTTAATGCAGAAAATTGGTCTAGTTCCGCAACGAGGCGTGCTATTTGCCGGAACCGTGAAGTCTAATATAAAATTTGGAGCACCGAATGCAACCGATGCGCAGGTGCGCGAGGCGGCAGAAATTGCACAAGCCACTAAATTTATTGAGAAAATGCCAGAGGGGTTTGACTCACATATTGCACAAGGTGGCGCCAATGTCTCGGGTGGACAAAAGCAACGGCTCTCGATTGCACGGGCGATTTGCAAGAAACCAGACATTTTCGTTTTTGATGACGCATTTTCGGCGCTAGACATGAAAACTGACGCGAAGTTGCGCGCGGCGCTGAAGCCAATTACGGAAAGCGCGGTAGTTTTGATTGTAGCACAGAGAATTAGCACCATAAAGGACGCCGACCAAATAATTGTGCTAGATAAGGGCAAGGTGGTTGGCAAAGGAATGCATAAAGAGCTTTTGAACAGTTGCAAGGTTTATCAATCAATTGTCAAATCGCAGTTATCAGACGCAGAATTTAAAAAGGAGATGCATGGAGCGACACGGTGATAAAAATGGCGGCAAAGTGAAAAATGCAAAATTTGCGCTACATGAGTTTTCACATTCAGTGAAGCCATACCTTTTGCCAATTATTCTTTCGGTGCTGCTAGCGGTCGGTTCGGCAGTGCTTGGCCTATTTATACCGAAGCTGCTCGGCGATATGACCAACATTGCCGTGAGTTCTTACCCGGATATTAACTGGGGAGAAATATCCTCGAAAGCTATTACTGTTGTCATTCTGTTTGTATTGTCTGCTATTTTAAATTATAGTCAGGCTTTTGTGCTGGCAGTTGTGTCAGCAAATTACACAAAAGATTTGCGCGAAAAAATTATTATTAAAATTTCCAAGTTGCCGATTTCGTATTTTGATAAACGTAAGTTTGGAGACACCTTGTCGCGTATGACAAACGACGTGGACGTTTTGACCACTTCGATGTCGCAAGAAATCGCCGACATTTCGCTTTCGATCACAATTCTAGTCGGCGTGATGATCATGATGCTTTCAATCAGTGTGCCTTTGTCTTTGGTTTCGTTCGTGGTGGTACCAATTTCGGTGTTGGTGGTAGGGAAAATCACGAATTTTGCGCAAAAGTATTTCCGCGAACAACAAAATACGCTCGGCGTTTTAAATAGTAAGATTGAAGAAGACTATGCTGGGTTAGTGATTATCAAATCAAACTCTTATGAAGCAGCCGCAACGGAAAGTTTCGACTCAACCAATAGTAAACTCGCGAGAGCAGCTACCCGGGCACAAGTCTTTTCGTCGTTATCTTTTCCAGTAACGCACGTTTTCACGAATCTCGGCTATATTGCAATTTGCATTTTAGGCGGATCGATGGTGATTGATGGGAGAATTACGATTGGCTCTTTGCAGGCTTTTATCCAATATACTTCGCGATTTAATCGGCCGATTACAGAAATCGCTTCAACTACAGCAACGATTCAGTCGTTACTCGCAGCGAGCGAACGGATCTTTGAATTTTTGGCGGAGCCGGAGGAAAATCCAGATTCAGAAAATGCGCTTTCGGTTGGGCACATACGCGGAGAAGTTGAATTCCGCGATGTCAACTTTAGCTATGATGGCAAAAATCCGATTATAAAAAACTTTTCAGTTAAAGTCGCGCCTGGCACTAACGTTGCGATTGTGGGGCCGACCGGAGCTGGCAAAACCACGATTATTAATTTGTTAATGCGATTTTATGAGCCAACGGCAGGAGAAATTTTGGTTGACGGAGTGCCGATTAGCCAAATGAAACGTGATGAAGTGCGGCAACTCTTCGGTATGGTGTTGCAGGACACTTGGCTGTTTTCTGGTTCGGTAGAAGATAACTTGCGCTACGGACGGAAGGACGCCACGCTTGCAGATATTAAAGCGGCGGCGAAGTTCTGTAATATTGAACACATCGTTGAGGCTTTGCCGCATGGTTATAAAACTTTGATTTCAGAAGATTCGGACAACATTTCAGCGGGCGAAAAACAGCTCCTCACGATTGCGCGCGCGATGGTAGCAAATCCACCGATGATGATTTTGGACGAGGCAACTTCAAATGTGGATACGAGAACTGAGCACCTGATTCAAGATTCGTTTGAAAAAATCACCGAAGGGCGAACGTCGTTTGTGATTGCACACCGACTTTCGACAATTCGGAATGCAGATTTGATTTTGGTGATGCGAGACGGGGAAATTGTTGAGCAAGGAAACCACGACCAACTTCTAAAGCTGGGCGGATTTTATGCTGAACTTTATAACTCGCAATTTGCCGAGAATTAAAGGCTCGATTTGATTCTTTCAAAGACTTCTTCGATGGTGCCGGAAGCATCGATTATTTTGAGGTCAAAATCTTTAGCAATTTTTGGATAGGCGTTGTTGACTTTTTGCTGGAAAACGTCAGCTCTGGCCTCAAAAGTTTCCGTAGCCTTGCCACGTGCGCCTTGGCGTTCAAGCCGAATTTTATCTGAAACCGTCAAGATAAAACCTTTGTCTGGGCGGCAATATCTTTCTGGCAGTGCCTCGTGAGTGATTTTAATAATTTTGCTGCGCGAAACACCTTCACCGTAGCCCTGATATGCAAGGGTTGACCAGAAATTGCGGGCGGAAATTACAACACCATCACGCTTTAAGACTGGTTCGGCAATTTTACGCCAGAGTTCAGAACGAGCGGCAGTGAATAATAGTACATTAGTTATGGGCTCAAGATTGTAGCCACGAGTTAAAATCATGTCGTGGAGATCGTGCGCCTGTGGAAGATCGCCGTCTGGTTCGTCCATCACGACGACTTCTTTGCCTTGTTTTTCGTAATGTTCTTTTAAGAGTCGGGCTTGAGTTGACTTGCCGGTGCCGTCTTGGCCTTCAATTACAATATACATTATTTTTCCTCCAAATACTTTTCATAACAAGCGGGGCAGAGCGCGCGATATTCGACATCGCTAGTACCGTCAATCAAAACGTCTGGGCCATCGGCAACAAGTTTGCCATTTAGAAATCTTGCGTTGTAGGTGGCTTTATGTCCACATTCGCAAATGGTTTTAATTTCCTCGATGTCGTGGGCGATTTGAAGAAGTCTAGTGGCGCCTTCAAAGCCACCATCTTCGCGCCGGAAATTTAATCTCAAACCATAGCACATAACCGGAATATTGAGTTTAATTGTTACAAGCATCAACTCGTTAACTTGCTTTTTAGTGAGAAATTGCGATTCATCAACTAATACGCAGTGGACATTCTGATAATTTTTCAAGATTGCTTGAAAAAGATTGAGTTTTTGGTCAAAACAAAAATCAGTTTCGCGTTCTGGACCGATACGAGTTAAAAGTTTGGTGCCGTTTTTAGTGTCGGTTTTTGGTTTAATCACGCAGACTTTATGTCCGCGTTCTTCATAGTTAAAGGCAACTTGGAGAAGTTGCATAGTTTTGCCGCACCCCATTGCTCCGTACCTAAAATATAGTTTTGCCATGATATAATTATATCATGCATGAGAGCTGGAAGCCGTTTTTGAAGAGTGAATTTGAGAAGCCTTATTTTAAGGAGTTGTCTGATTTTTTGCACGCGGAATATGAACATAAAACGATTTTTCCGCCGAAAGGTTTGGTGTTTTCAGCATTTACGACGGATTTGAATGAGGTGAAAGTGGTGATTCTAGGACAAGACCCGTATCACACGCCGGGAGCAGCAGAAGGTTTGGCGTTTTCGGTGCCAAATTCACAGCCGATTCCGCCATCATTAATTAATATATATAAGGAAATTGATGATGACATTGGGCACCATAATAATCCGCGTGGAAGTTTACGTGCCTGGCAAAGACAAGGAGTACTGCTTCTAAACACGGTTTTGACGGTCGAGGCGCACAAAGCTGGTTCGCACCGTGGGAAAGGTTGGGAAACTTTTACGACAGCGACGATTGAATATTTGAACGAAACGCGGCCGCATTTAGTGTTTATCTTGTGGGGGCGAGACGCACGAAACAAAAAGTCCTTGATTGATACTTCAAAGCATTTGGTTTTAGAGTCGGCACATCCGTCGCCACTTTCCGCCTATGCCGGATTTTTTGGCAACCATCATTTTTCAAAGTGCAATGAGTTTTTAATTAAGAATGGCATGACGCCAATTGAGTGGTAATTAAATTTATTTTAAGGTTGACATTTTATAATATAATTACAAACTTAAATAAGGAAAGTTATGGAAGAAGAAATAATTGCAAAAAGTAATAGTCGCGACATGGGGCCAATTGCGCAAAATTCAGAAAATGCCACCATGACACCGCCAGATATTGCGAACTGTGAGGGCGACGAAAGTGGCGAGACGAACTGTGAAATGCCAAGCGATATGCAAGGCGGGCCAATGAGCGGTAATGATTTTCGTAGCGAAACGGTGGCGGTGGCGGAGACAAACGAATGGCTAGTGCCGATGACGGCAACGGGAATTATTTCCGGCTCGATTATCTTGGCTGCGGTGGCAGTGTGCTTGACGATTTTCTTTACAAATAAGAAAAAGTCAGTTTAGACCCACTGAGCTAATCTAGCATATTCTGGAGAATCCTTGGCGTAAGAGTCAAGGATATCTTCAATGTAGGTTTTGCCGTTGGTGAGGTTTAATGTCTCGACGTGTGGCATAGAAGTTAAAAGACGGATGATGGCCTCGTCAGTCTCAACATTAGTCATGGATCTTTTCGGGTCGGTGGAATGAGAATGGACACGAAGTTCTTCATAGACAAAGCGCGTAATGCCAGCTTGAAGACAATACTTCAAACAGTTTTCGCAAGTAGCGACACGGTTATAAACTGTGCAACCGGATAAATCTTGGTGCGCGAAAATTACGGCGTTCATTTCAGAATGAATAGCGAAATAATATTTCATCGGGCGCTCGGAAAGTGTCATTTTAGCTTCGTCGGCGCCTTGAACCATGCCGTTATAACCAAGCGATACCACGCGTTTATTTTTATCAACAATCACACAGCCCATTTTTGACGACGGGTCTTTACTTTTTAGCGCAACCGTTTCGGCAATTTTCATGAAATACTCGTCCCACGCGCGTTGTTTTTGGTTCATAATTCCTCCGATTTTTCTCTATTATAACATAGAACGCTGGGTGGGGGGTTGATTTTTTCTCTAACTTGTGAATATAATTCCAAAACTTAAAAAAAGAGGAGTTCTATGCGAGAAAAAATGAAACTAAAAATCATGCGAATTCGGCGACGAAAATCGAGAATTAGAGTGCGGTTTTTGATATTGGCTGGGCTGATGGTTATTAGCGGGTCAGGAACGCTAGTGGTCGAAACTGTTAGCGCGGAAAGCTGCCCGGATCTAAAAATCATTTTTGCGCGCGGGTCGGGAGGAGAAAGGTGGAACGACCAGAACTATTTAGAATTTAAGGCGCGAATCGAAGAAAAATTGCCGACCGCCGGGCTTTCTTATGAATTTTTAGACCTAGATTATCCCGCGGTCGGGGTTGGGGCAGATAATCTCGACGTGGCGATCGGCGCATTTTTCGGAGCGGGAGATGCTTACGAATTTGGCAACAGCGTTGATGCTGGCGTGCAAGAATTAACAAAAATTGTCAATTACGGTTGCGCTAAAACGAAATATGTTATCGGCGGGTATTCGCAGGGAGCGATGGTAGTTTCAAAAGCGTTGCCGAATTTGAACGCAGATAGAATTATTTATGCGGCAACTTTTGGCGACCCGAAAATTTATTTGCCAGAAGGGGCCGGACTAGTGCCGGCGGCTTGCGCGGGGAGAAACTTGTCCGACTATCGCGCCTATGTACCAGATTGCAGGGCCTATAAAGGTTTACTTGGGGGCTATAAGCCCTATCAGCCAGAGGAATTTTTGGGTAAACTGGGGACTTGGTGTAATAAATATGATATTTTTTGCTCGTCGTATTATAGTATTAGTAGCCACACATCTTATGTGGCGGATGATTTATATGAAGACGCTTCGCGCGTGATTGCGAGTAAAGTGGCGTTGGCTTTTAGCATAGATAGTGAATATGCTTCGCCACATGACACGGCGATTTTGATTGATTCGACCGATTCAATGGGGTGGTTGATTGGCCAATTCCGTGAAGAGGCGGTGCGGCTGGCGAATGAAACTTTTGCGGTGGGAGGGAGAGTGGCGCTTTACGATTATCGTGATTTGGCGGACCCGTATGAGCCGGTAGCGAGATGTACGTTTGAAACTTGCACGGCAGAAAATTTCGGGGAATATCTTGATTCGATCGTGCTAGAGGGCGGTGGAGATATTCCGGAGTCGATGTTGTCGGCTTCGCTCAAGGTGATGAACGAACTGAGCTGGCGGCGAGGCGCAACAAAATCTTTGGTGGTTTTGACTGATGCGGCGTTTTTATCACCAGACCGAGACGGAACGACAATGTGGGACGTGATTGAGTTAAGCAAGCGCATTGACCCTGTGAACCTATATATTGTCACCGACGAAACGATTGCCGAAATGAATCCGGCGATGAGTGAGCTAGCAGAGGCGACGGGCGGAATGGTGGTGACGGATTTTGGGAATTTAAATATTTTAACCGAGCGGATCATGGAGAGATATGATAGTTTGCCGGTAGTGGAAGAAGAGACTGGCGATTTGAAACCTTTGCCGGCGATTGATGATGTGCAAATTTATGAAAACGGAGATGGAATTAAAATAGATTTCAAAAATACGGGGACGAAAGCGATTGTGATTTTGAACGATGCGATTTTGGGTATTACGGAAGAACAATCGATAACACTGACGAACCTGAATCACGGCGTCACCAATGAGCTAGTGCTGGTGCCGGTGGATGATTCGCGCCGTGGTGAGAGGGCGGTAATAAATATATCAGTTGAGGCGACTAGCGACATAGTCGTCCCAAAAGTGCCGGATACCGGGATTACAAGATAATAGCCTATCTTTCTATTATAGCACACTTTGATAATTTTGTCAATAAATAGGGTTGTTTTTGGGCGGAATTTATGCTATAATTACCGCTATGACTTTGAACAAAGATTTAATTCGAAACGTGGCAATCATCGCGCACGTTGACCACGGAAAAACGACTTTAGTTGATGGACTCTTGAAACAGTCGCATACTTTTCGTGACAACCAAGCAGAAATGTCGCAGACTCTGATTATGGATTCTGGCGACCAAGAGCATGAGCGAGGGATTACGATCACGGCGAAGCAGACTTGTGTCTATTATAACGGTTATAAGATTAATATTATTGATACGCCAGGGCACGCAGATTTTTCGGGCGAAGTGGAACGGACCTTGAATATGGCGGATGGGGTTTTGCTCATTGTGGACGCACAGGAAGGGCCGATGCCACAGACGAAATTTGTTTTGTCAAAAGCTTTGGCGCTGAAACTGCGACCAGTGGTGATTATCAATAAGATTGACAAGCCCGCGGCACGGATTGAGGAAGTGAAGGATGAGATCGAGAGCTTGTTCTTAGAGCTCGCAACAGACGAATCGCAGCTGAATTACCCGATTTATTATGCGATTGCGCGGGAAGGTCGAGCTGGGAAGACGACCGAGCTAGATGACGATTTACACGTGATCTTTGAATCGATTATTAATGATATTCCAGCGCCGAGCGTGGATGCTGATTCGGAATCGGCGCAGCTTCTCGTGGCGGCACTCGCTTCGGACAATTATCTCGGGAAATACTGTATTGGTAAGATTTTTAGTGGCAAGCTGAAGAAGGGGCAAAGCGTTAAGATTCTGCACGGCGATGTTATGAAATCTGCCAAGATTGATAATTTATTTGTTTACAAAGGGCTAGGGAAAGAAGAGGTGCAAGAAGCGATTGCGGGAGATATTGTGGCGCTGACGGGAGTGGCGGAAGCAAACATTGGTGATACGATTGCGACGGGCGACAATCCGGAAGCCCTACCAACGATTGAGCTTGAAGCGCCAACGCTTTCGATTTATATCGGGCCGAATACTTCGCCACTGAAGGGGCGTGAAGGCGAGTTTACAACTTCGCGACAGATTGCAGAACGGCTTGAGAAGGAGCTGGAGACAAACATTGCCCTTAAGTTGCAGCCGGATGGACTGGGTTATAAAGTTTCGGGGCGCGGAGAGCTACATCTTTCGGTTTTGATTGAGACAATGCGGCGCGAAGGGTATGAACTTGAGGCGGGGCGACCGGAAGTGGTTTACCGCGAGATTGATGGTAAAAAGTGCGAGCCAATTGAGTCTTTGACGGTTGAGGCAGCGCCGGAATTTGTGGGAGCGGTTTCACAGGAGCTCGGGATTCGTAAGGCGGAGCTAAAGTCGCAAGAGCTGACTTCAACCGGAACAACAAGATTCGTGTATGAGATTTCGACGGCGGCACTAATCGGCCTTCGAAATAATCTTTTAACCGCAACGAAAGGCACTGTGATTATGTCGTCGATCCCGTCTGGGTATCGGCCAGTGGAAGGGAAATATCGTCCGGAGCGAAATGGAGCTTTAATCGCGTCAGAAGATGGGACTTCGACGGCTTATGCGCTTGATAGCGCGCAGGCGCGGGGTATATTATATATACCGCCGCAAGTGCCGGTTTACCAGGGCATGATTGTAGGGCTTTCGAATAAGAAAGATGATCTTGATATTAATATTTGTCGTGAAAAACAACTGACAAATATGCGGACGCACGCTTCAGATGGGGCGATTCAGCTAACGCCATATACACAATTATCGCTTGAGCAATGTTTGGACTTCTTGCTGGATGACGAGCTGCTCGAGGTTACACCAAAGTCGCTGCGGCTCCGCAAGCGCCAACTCGACCCAATCAAGCGGAAGCGAGAAAATCGTGTTAATTGATACACATTGCCATTTGCACGACCGAGAGTTCTTCTCCGAGGAACAAGCAGGGGAAATGTTAAAGCGGGCGCAGGAAAACGGGGTGAAGAAAATCGTTTGCATCGGGACAGATCCCGAGGATTCAATGGCGGCTCGCGAGTTTGCGGCGAAGCATCCGAATGTATATTGGACTTATGGCATTCATCCAGAAGAAACAAATCCTTCTCGACACGCTTCGTCGCACCCGTCGTTACGGGGCTCCTCGCTAACTCGCTCCCCGTTGGTCGCGAAATGTCTCGAAGACTTTGTTTCTTCTTCTCTAAACCCTCCTGTCGCGATTGGCGAGGTGGGGCTGGATTATCATTCCGAGGAATATAATCGCGGGGCACAAATTCGATTGTTTGAGGAAATGTTGCAGCTCGCGGACGATAATGATTTACCGGTTTCGTTTCACGTGCGCAATGCGTTTGAGGATTTTTTCGCGGTGGTAGCGAACTTTCCGAAAACGCGGGGCGTGTTGCACTCATTTACTGACAGCAAGAAAACTTTGCACAAGATTTTGGAAACTACGGACTTTTACGTCGGGTTGAATGGCCTCGCGACTTATTCGACTTTGCCAACGCCGCCGCTAGAGAGAACGCTGCTAGAAACAGATGCTCCGTTCTTGACGCCAACGCCGTTTCGTGGTATAATTAACGAACCAGGGTATGTTCGCGCAGTCGCAGAATGGCTAAGCGAAAAACTCGGAGTGAATTTTGAAACCATAGAGAAAGTTACGACCGAAAATGCAAGAAGATTATTCCGTTTTCAGGATACCGACGTTTGCCAGAAATGAGGCTTATGATTTTGATGTGGTTGAAAAAACTGCTAACTTTGCGTTTTACGATGAACTAAACACCATTGCGGAGGAGCTGGAAAAATGTCGCTTAAGGAATTCTTAACTACCTCTCGTCCGACACTGGGCGCTACTGGACGTTATTCAAATAAATTGTCTTATGAAGATTTAGTCAACGCCGAAAGCGAAATCGGACGAACGTTGTTTGGCCCGATTCCAGCCGGACACCAGAGAGAATTTTTTGAGTCTAAGAAAAATGTATGGATTTGGTATGAAGGCTGGCCAGATGCAGAAGGCATAATGCAGGGAACGACGATTTGTTATGAAGTGCGCCCGGCTGGGGTGTATAAGAAAATTGCGGGCGGAAAATATGAAAAACTTGAAGGCAAAGAGCTTGATAACTTCGTGAATGCGGCGCGCAGATATTTTGAGCTTGTCAGAGCCAAGCTTTATTGCTAAAATAAGCTTATGGAAATGCAGGAACTAGCCAAAGCGTTTGAAGAAGAAAAACCAAAGAAAAAAGTTTTGCCAATTGTAGCGTTTGCAATCGGGTTAGTTGCTTTGTTGGCCGGGGTTATTTTGCTGGCACTAAAGTTGAATGCTAATTCGATTGCCAGCGACGCAGAACGCTTAGTGGAGATTGGCGCGTTTATGAAAGAAGACGAGGCAGGCGTGATTTGGCAATTTACGGAGATTGGAAAAGGCAAGCTCACGACCAATAATCATGTGAACGATTACGATTTTATCTGGGCGATTGAGGGCGGAAAACTAAAAATTGAAACTGACTGGCTTTATGAGCTGGAAGATGAATTTGATTATGAAATTGACGGCGAGAAGTTAGTACTGGATGGTGAAATTGTGTTTTTGCCAGCTCAAGTGGATTAGTTAATATCAATCTCAGTGCCGGAAGTGGCATTAATACCGAGATTAGAGAGAATAACGAGTTCGTCATCTGAAATCATGTGGGTGGAATGAAATTCGGCGCCGGAGAGCTTGTCAAGATTATCTAGGATTTTTTTGACGACCGGGTTAGTGGCGCCACAAATCGAGAGCGCAATCAAAACTTCGCCAAGTTTCAAATAGCTTTCCTTGAAATTTGAAGTCTTGTTTTTGATTTCCAAAATTGGCTCAAGGACGGTCGGCGAGATTAGATCGACTTCGTCCGGGATTTTGTTAAGAGTTTTAAGCGCATTTAGCATGGTGGCAGAAATTGGCGAGAGATAGCCGGTTTTTCGTCCCACGATATATTTTTTGCCGATATTAAGACAGGCGCTCGGAAGATTACCGGAATTTTTGCGCTTTTCAGCAGCCTTCGTGGCAACGATGCGGTCTTTTTCAGAGATGCCAAGCTCATTCATGAGTAGCTTAATACGCTCGGGAACTTCTGGGCCAACAGCGCCTTTTTTGAGATCGGTGAGCGCGCGATAATAGCGACGAACAATTTCATCTTTAGCGGCTTTCTGGACGGCCTTATCATCCGTGATGCACTCGCCAATCACATTAACGCCCATGTCGGTTGGCGAAAAATAGACATCTTTGCCAGTGATACGACGCAAAATCTCTTTTAGCACTGGGAAAGTCTCGAGATCGCGATTATAATTTACGGCCGGGATGCCATATTTTTCAAGATGGAAATAGTCAATCATATTTTTATCGTTCAGATCGGCCGTGGCGGCTTCGTAGGCGATATTGACAGGGTGTTTCAAAGGCAAGGCCCAGACCGGAAAAGTCTCAAACTTAGCATAGCCAGCGTTCACGCCGCGCTTCGACTCGTGATAGAGCTGCGAAAGGCTAGTCGCGAGTTTGCCCGAGCAAGGGCCTGGCGCTGAAACAACAACCAATTTACGGCTGGTTTCAATGTAAGGATTGGCACCATAGCCTTCATCGCTTACGATAGTGTCAACGTCGGTCGGGTAGCCTTTCGTAAAGGTGTGAAAATAAGTTTTAACGTTATAATCTTCAAGCCTTTTGGCGAAATCTTTGGCTTTTTTCTGGCCGTCGTAAAGAGTAATAACGACCGAGCTAACAAAAATACCCTTACTGCGTAAAAATTCAATCAGACGCAAAACTTCAGTCTCGTAAGAAATCATGTGGTCGGCGCGAATTTTGGACTTTTCAATCGCGCTCGCATTGATACATAAAATGACCTCAGCGTCGTCTTTAAATTCTTGGAGGAGACGAATTTTGAGGTCAGGAAGAAAACCGGGGAGAGTGCGGGCGGCGTGTTGATCGTCAATCAATTTGCCACCGAACTCGAGATAAAGCTTATCAAACATCCCGATGCGCTGTTTAATTTTCTTTTTCTGAATTTTCAAGTATTTTGTGGCATCAAAGCACTTTTTAGTCACGGTTACCTCCTTAACACTATTATTATAGCATAGGTTTAGCAAATGATGCCACCACCAAGACAGATTTCGCCATCATAAAAAACGGCAGATTGGCCAGAAGCGGGACGCTTGATTTCGCTCTCAAAATATAAAGTGTCGTTTTTTAAAGTCGCGGGGACCAAAGGAGCACGATGACGGAGACGAACTAATATATTGGGAGTATCATTTTTTAAAATTATATCTTTTAATTTCAGCTCCTTTGTCCAAATGTGTGAGTCATTAAGGTTCTTTGAAACATAAACAATGTTTTTCTCAAGGTCTTTTTTGACGACGTAATATGGCAGGCCGTCGTTTATTTCGCCCTTGTTGCCGGAAATGTAGAGCCCGTGGCGTTGACCGATTGTGTAAAAAACTGCACCTTCATGGTAGCCGAGAACTTTTTCGGTGCTAATTTCGCGGATTTCGCCCGGCTGGACATCGATATATTCTTTTAGAAAATCCTTCATGCCGACTTCGCCGACAAAACAAACACCCATGGATTCCTTTTTGTAGGCGTTGTGGAGACCTTTTTTCTCGGCGAGTTTTTTGACGTCTGGTTTTAGCATGTCGCCGATCGGGAAAAGCGTGTGCATTAAGGCTTCGTCGGAAATGCGATAGAGGAAATAGGTTTGGTCTTTATTCTCGTCGGCTGCACGTGCTAAATTATTATCAATAATTCTGGCATAGTGACCGGTGGCGATGAAGTCTGCGCCACGTTCCATGGCTTTTTCGTAGAAGAGCTTGAACTTGATTTCTTCGTTGCACATAATATCGGGGTTTGGGGTGTTGCCGGCCTTAAATTCGCGGAGCATATATTCCACGACTTTTTCGCGATATTCTTTTTCGAAATCCCAGACTTCAAATGGGATGCCAAGCTTAACCGCTACGCGCTTGGCGTCAGCCAAGTCTTCTGCCCAAGGGCATTTCATACCCGGAAGGTCGCGGCTCCAATTTTTCATATAGATGCCAGTGACGTCGTGGCCCTGTTCAACGAGCAAAGCCGCCGAGACACTTGAGTCTACACCACCAGACATACCAACAAAAACTTTAGCCATTTTGTAACCTCTGGTATTCGTTTGCGACGACTTCGTTGATAATCTTTGCGGCGGTGTGAATTTGGCCTTCGTCGTTGGTTTCGCCGAGAGTTAGGCGGAGGGAACCAGCGATTTGCTCATCAGACAAGCCGATGGCAGCGAGAACATGAGATTTTTGGCCTTTGCTAGCAGCGCAAGCGGCGCCGGTTGAAACATAAACTTCTTTTTCCTCCAAGAGATAAATTAATCTCTCTGCATCTATATCATTATAGCACAGAACTATAAAATTGTCAAGCGTATGCTTTTTGTTGATCAGCTCATACCCCTGTAATTCGGAAAGCAAAAGCTTTTTAAGCTCAGCGTATTTTTTACGATTGCCGTTCAAATGTTCATGCGCAAGCTCAACGGCTTTAGCAAAGCCGATTGCGCCTGGGACGTTTTCGGTGCCAGAGCGCAGCCCGTTTTCTTGCCCACCGCCGAAAGTGACGGGCGAGAGCCTGACGCCATGAGAGACGTAGAGCGCGCCGACGCCTTTTGGGCCATAAATTTTCGCAGCATTCAAAGTTAAGAGGTCAACACCGAGACGAGCAACGTTAATATCAAGAAGATTCAAAGCCTGCGAAGCGTCAGAATGAAGATAGAGCGGAGTCTTGACGCCGCGCCTTAGGCGGTCGAACTTAACCTCGCGAATAATCCCAGAGATTTCGGCGAGTGGCTGAATCACGCCAAGTTCGTTATTGACTAGTGAGACCGAAACTAAATCTATATCGTCAGCCAGTTTGGCGCGAAAATCTGCTAGGTCAATCCGACCGTATTTATCAACGGCAATTTCGACCCCGTGGTGATTTTTGGCCACCTTGCGGACCGAATCATGTTCGGTTTTAAGATATAGCGCATTGGTAGCGGCAGTAAAAGCGAGATTATTCGCCTCGGTGGCGCCTGCAGTAATGACAAGGTCGGAAGATTTAGCACCGATGGCGTGGGCAATGGTTGCCTTCGCCGTCTGGTAATCTGCGGCAACTTTTTTAGCTGGGAGATAAGCGCTGGAAGGGTTAAAAAAATCACGCGAAAAATATGGCTCCATAGCCTTCAAAACTCTCGGGTCAACCGGAGTTGCCGCCGCGTGATCTAAATATATCATAATATATATTATAACATAAAAAACGAGAGCCGAAAACAGCTCTCGTTTAATTGCCCTAAGCCATCATGAGAATAGCATCGGCGCAAAGCAAGATTGCAGTAATCATACTGAGCGCAGTGATGATGTAAACGTGATATTTCTCGGCTTGGTTGACTTTCTTGGCGCAGGTTTTCTTGGCGCAAGAAGTCTTAGCGGTTCTTTTGGCCGCAGTTTTGGTGGCAGTTTTCTTTTTTGCTTGAGGCATAACAAAATCCTTAATTACTTATTTTTATTTTAGCATAAGCTGAATGATATTGCTAGTCCAAAATTGCCTTAATGCGACGGACGCCAGCAGAGCTAGATTCTTCTTTGACGATCTTAAAGTGGCCAATCACGCCGGTATGTTCGACGTGCGGGCCGCCGCAAACTTCGCGTGAAATCGGATGGTCAAAATCACCGATGGTATAAACCTTCAGGATGTCTGGATATTTATCCCAGAACTCGCCGTGCGCCTTCAAGACGTCGCGGGCATAAGCTTTGTCGTATTCGTCATAGACTACCGGCAAATCCGCAGCAATCCATTCGTTAACTTGGGCTTCAACCTTGGCGAGTTCTTCAGGAGTTAATTTGTGGTCGCAGTTGAAATCAAAGCGGGTGCGCTCGGAGGTGGTGTTGGAACCTTTTTGGACGATGTCCTCGCTAATGTGTTTTTGCAGGGCGGCGAGCAAGAGATGAGTTGCAGTGTGATATTTCACGGTTTTTTCGCCGTGGTCCTCGAGGCCGCCTTTAAACATACCTTTTGAGGCGGTCTGAGAGCGCTCGCGCTGCTCCTTCAGGGCTTCGTCAAATTCGGCTTTATAATCTGAAATCAAATTGATGCGCTCACGATAGCACTCTTCAACTGAAAGTTCCATCGGGAAGCCATAAGTATCTTGCAATTTAAACAAATCTCGGCCGGACAAGGTATTATTATTCCTAGCCATTTTGCGTAGTTCGCGTAGGCCTTTGTTCAGAGTGGTACGGAAAGCTTGTTCCTCTTTCAAAAGAACGTTCAAAGCGGAATCACGATGAGTTAAGATTGAATCTGGAAGTTCTTCATAATTCTTGGCGACAATCGGGACGATTTCGGACAAGAAATTGGTCGAGATGCCGAGGTCGAGGGCGCGGAGAATCGCACGACGAATCAAACGACGCATGGCATAACCCTGAGTTTTGTTGGACGGGATAAGACCCTGGGCAGCAAGCAGGTAAGCGCCGCGGATGTGGTCGGCAATCACGCGCATTTCGTCGGTATTATTGTCATAAGACTTGCCGGAAATCTCTTCTAATTTATCAATAATCGGCTTCATTAGGGAAATCTTGAAAACGTCAAACGAACCAATCGCGGCGGCCGCAATGCGCTCAAGCCCACCGCCAAAATCAACGTTTTTATGTTCAAGCTCTTCAAAAGTGCCGTCTTCTTTGCGGCGATATTGCATAAAGACTTGGTTGCCAATCTCCATAAAACGGGCGCCGTCAGAAGCAGGGTGCGCTAAGCCATATTTTTCGATGTCTTGTTTATCTTCGCCAAAATCGTAGAAAACTTCAGAATCCGGGCCGCAAGGGTCGCCAATCGGCGTGGATTCGCAACCGCCGCCACGGCTCCACCAGTTCTCGTGGTCATCATAGAAGAAAATGCGCTCACCCGGCTTAATACCGCGCTTATCGCCCTCAGAAGCGGAGCCAATCTCGGCGATTTTAGCATCAATGCCAACGCTAGCGAAAACCTCTTGCCAAATATGAGCCGCCTCTTCGTCTTTTGGAATGCCATATTTTTCGTTACCGATGAAACACGTGACATAAATCTTGTGCGGGTCAAGGCCAATTTCTTTGGTTAAAAACTCAAAGAAGTTACGAATCTGCTCTTTTTTGAAATAATCGCCGAGTGACCAGTTGCCGAGCATCTCAAAAACCGTGGTGTGGCGCGGGTCGCCCACATCCTCAATGTCTTGGAGACGCATAGATGGCTGTGAATCAGTTAGACGCTTACCGTCTTTGTGCGGCTTACCAAGAAGATAGGGAAGCAGTGGTTGCATACCAGAACCAGTAAAAAGCGTGGTTGGGTCGCCCTCAAGGACGAGCGGAGCCGGTTGAATCACTTTGTGGCCATGTTTAACTTGAAAGTCTAAAAATTTTTGACGAATTTCATTTGCGTTCATAATATATTATTATAACACATTAGTTCAAGAGAAGTTTGTCTAGTTTGGCTTTGAGGCTATTTTCTTTAGGCGCACCGGCGAGAGTATCAACGCCGACTCGGATGAGTCCTAGCGCGGTGGCAAAAGAATAATCCAAATTGATGGCGTTTTCGTCGTTAATAATCAGGTTCGGGAGTTCGCTGATGTCTATGAGGTGAATGACTGGGCGACGCGAAAACGGCAGACGTGTGTACCAATCGGACATAGCCAGTTTTTCTTGGAGAAGCGAGAGGCCAGCGCCACCGCCGCAAAGCATAACACTACGCGGCAAAGAGCCGGAGTTGTAGTCCTCAAGCGCGACTTCAACTCCAGTTAACCAAACACTTAGATTGCGAGAGATGGCGGTTTCAACCTTGCTTTTAAGACCGTCGTCTAGGTTACCGGAATCATAATCGAGTTTGTAAGCTTCAGCCGTGGCAAAATCCACACCCAGTGACTCGGCAATTTGGTGCGTGAAACTGCGCCCACCGATTGAGAACATTTTAGTACATTCAACGCCACCGTCGTCCACTACGGCGATGTCAGTCGTGCCCCCACCGATGTCCATGACGATACCGGAGAAATTAGAATCGAGGTCGTCGCCAAGGCAAGCGCGGCAAATCGCAAACGGCTCAACCGCAACTGTCAATAAATCAAGATTAAGCTCGGCGCAAACTTTTTCAATGGCAGCAACATGAATCATCGGCGCGAAGGCGGTGTAAATCAAGATGGCGACGTCGGCACCTTTAAAGCCGATCGGGTTGCTGATCTTATAGCCGTCAATAGTGAGAGAGACAATAGCAGAGTTGATTAGCCGGACTTCGACGTTTTCGTTGCCGGTCTCAAGAGCAACAGTTTTTTTAGCGACTTCGCCAGCTTTTTGCTGTACTTTTTTAATGACCTCTTCCATCTCGGCTTCAGAAATTGGTAAATTCGGGTTTTTGCGCGTATATTTCACAGAAGTAGTGTTGCCTTTGATGAGTTCGCCCGCAATACCAACAACAGTGAGGTCGGCGCGCTCGCCAACTTTATCTTCAACCTCAACGAGAGCTTCTTCACAAGTAGAAATTACAGCTGAAATATCAGAAATGGCGCCGGCATGCATACTACCTTCGCGCTGATGGGACTTGGCGGTCGCCAGGATTTCAAGATCGCCTTTTTTATTTGGTTTTGCAAGCACGGCCTTAACGAATTCAGTGCCGATATCAAGACCTAAAATCGTGCTCATGGTTTCATTATAACATACTTTCCGGGCTCAAGGCCGTTTAACTCGTATTTGCCGAAATTAGTGCGATGCAAGGTTTTTACTTTGTAGCCGAGGGCTGCGAAAGTGCGGCGAATTTGACGGTTGCGGCCTTCGGATATTTTAACAATATATTTATTATCATCATGAATGACGGTAAACTTCGAGACCCCGTCGTCTAGCATAATGCCGTAGTCAGAAATCATTTGTTGATGAAGTGGTTCAAGCGAGCGGTCAAGCTCGACTTCGTAAATCTTTTCTTTGTGAAATTTTGGGTGGGTCATCTGAAAAGCAAAATCGCCGTCATTGGTCAGCAAAATCAAGCCCGAACTATCCTTGTCGAGACGGCCGACGGTTTTCAGTTTTTGGTATTTTTCTGGTAAAAGTTTATAGAGGGTTGGAGCATCGCCTTGAGCGCGGCGCGAACAGACATAACCAACTGGTTTATTCAGCGCAATATACAAGTAGTCCGTTTCAAACGGGATTATCTTCTTATTATAGCACACTTCGTCGTTTTTGTCAATACGAGCGCCCAAAATCGCCGGTTTGCCGTTCACTAAAATCTTACCGGCGGCGATTAAATCATCGGCTTCACGGCGGGAGACGCCGATGCGCGAAGCCAAGAACTTATTCAAGCGAAAGAGCTCCCTCGGGCCGCGCCCGTCCGGCCCGTCGCCACGGGCGGACGGCGCTTCTTCTCGCGCTGCCGCGCTCCGAAATCCCTCGGGAACTGTTTTCGCTTTCATTGCTGACCTTGCGGAACGACTGGGGCTGCCGGTACGACTGGGGCGGCGGCAACTTTGTCGCCGAGGACCTCGTGGATAGCGTTGACGACATCTTCGATGCCGACTTGCGATTTGACGAGATAACGGTCAGCGCCGAGGCGTTCGCCGCGAGCACGCTGGTCGTCGCTAGACAAAGCCGTCATCATGATAATTTTAATATTAGCGGTCTCTGGAGTATTGCGGAGAATGTCGAGCATATCAAAACCGGAAATCTTCGGCATCATTACGTCCGATAAAATCAAATCTGGCTTTTCGCGCACGGCTACTGCCAAAGCCTCTTCGCCGTCGCCAGCAGAAACAACTTCATAACCCTCAGCCGTGATACGGATGCTATAAATTTCGCGGAGCGCCGCGTCGTCTTCCACCACCATTACTTTCATTGTGTTCCTCCTTGTAATGTATTATTTGCCATACCATTGTTGTATGCGATCATGCGCTTTTCATATTCCTCGCCCGTTATGCGCGGCAGGGAAACATAAAAAGTTGAGCCTTCACCAAAAGCGGACTCCGCCCAAACGCGGCCGCCCATCGCTTCAACGCGTTGTTTCACGAGGTAAAGGCCGAGGCCAGTGCCGCCGATGGTGCGAGTATCAGAATTGTCGGCGCGATAAAACTTTTGGAAAATATGAATCAAATCGTCGCTAGAAATGCCCATGCCGGTGTCGGTAACGTTAATGAGAACACGATCGCCATCTCCGAGTACGTTAACATAAATTGAACCGCCCGCTGGAGTATATTTGATGGCGTTATCGATGAGGTTGCCCATGATTTCACGCATGAAGTTCACATCGACGTAACCGTAAACGACTTGGTCGAGCCGGCGCGAAGCACCGAGAGCATTGGTCGGTTCTAGGGATCCGAATTGGTAGTTTAACTTGGCGTTACCGATTGGGACGCGATATTCGTCGCTGATTTGTTTGACTAGCCCCAGCATCTCAACAGGCTGGAAATGCGGGCGCAGGTGACCGTCGTCGAGCTTAGTGACGTCAAGAAGGTCACGGAAGAGTTGCCCTAAGTGTTTTGCAGAAGCGTGGGCGGAGTTCAGATAGGTGCGAGCGCGCTCGTCGATGGTGGCGGTTTGAGGGTTTAGCGCGAGCGATAGATAGCCCTCGATAGACGCGACCGGGGTGCGCATTTCGTGCGAAGCGGTGGAGATAAATTCGGTTTGTTCACCCTCTTCGGCAAGCTCACGTGTAATGTCACGAAAAGTAATAATCCGGCTACCGTCAGAATTATTGACCGGAATTAGCGAAATTGAGATCGGGATGCGCTTTTTGGCAGCGCCAGAAAGTAAACAAACTTTATAGCTGTCAAGAGCTTGCCCCGCTCGGATAGCCTGGAGGATTTGATTTTCGTTTTCAGGAAGCTCGCGACCTTCTTGGCTCTCGATTTTCAAAACTAGGCTAGCGTCAAAGCCAATCGCGTTTTCCGCAGCATTAAGCCCAAGCATGGAAACTGCGGCGGGATTAGCATATTGGATTTGGCCGGCTCGGTTCAAAATCAAAACACCGTCATTGATGGTGGCAAGAGCAAGCTCGGCAAGAGAGTTACGCGGTGCAGCACTCGCTGGCGCAGGTTGCTTATTACGATTAAAAAGACTCATCTTGTATATATTTTAACACAAGCTTTAAAAAATGTGCTAAAATTATGTTATGAATAAAGATGTGATTTATATTGAGCCGGAAGATGATATCACTGATATCATTACTAAAATTGAAAACTCAAAAGAAAAAATCATCGCGCTTGTGCCGCCGAAAAAGGCGAGCGTCTTTCGCAGTATTGTGAACATTAAATTGATTGCAAAAGCCGGAGTAAATGCATCAAAAACCGTGGTTTTAGTGACGACTGACCCATCGATTGTAAAACTTGCCGGCGTGACAAAATTGCCGGTGACAAAAAACCTACAATCCGCGCCGGTAGTGCCGGAATCGGACGCAGCCGAAGAAATTGAAACCACTTCCGAAGAAACTGTGATTGAGGCGGCTGGGGAGACTGAAGAGGAGGTAGCTGAGACAATTGAAGAAGAGGCGAAGCCAGAAGCGGAAGAAAAAGGAGACAAAGAGGAAAAATCCGAGACGGAAGAGAAAAAAGAGGAAGAAAAGGCTGAAAAAGAGCCAAAAGAGAAGAAAAAGGTCAAAAAGAGCACTGGGAATTGGTTGGTTGACCATAAAAAGTGGCTGATTTTTGGTGGAATTGGCGCTGTGGTGTTGGTTCTGATTTTGGTTTGGGCGTTTGGAATTGCGCCGGCGGCAGACGTAACGGTTGCGGTACGCACAACCACGACTAATTTCTCTGAAAGTGCTACGTTCACGAATAATTTAGCGGAAGAAAATGTGGCTGAGGGTAAGTTCTACTTGACCGAAAAGAAAATTGAGAACAAAACTGATTTAGAATTTGAGGCCACAGGTAAGAAAAATGTTGGGGAGAAAGCGACGGGAAGCGTGGTGATTTATGCCTACTTTACAGAAAGAGGTACTCGTTCGATTGAGGAAGGTGCAACCTTTGCGAACAATGGATTAAAATTCGTAGCAGATGATAGCGCTAGCTTGTCTTGGGATGGAACTGACGTGTCTAAATGTGAAAATTCTGGTCAAGCTTCGGCCTTTACCTCTGGATGTTTGATTTCCGGGAGAGTCTCGGTGACCGCGTCAGCTCCGGGTGAGCAATATAATATCGCGGCGGCTTCGACTGGCTGGACGACAACAGCAAACGTCGGGGTTTATTCAGACAGCGCAATGGCAGGCGGTAGTGATAAGACCGTGACGATTGTGCAACAATCTGATATTGAGGCGGCGCTAGCTAAGGTGGTAGATGAAAATGCCAGCACCGAATCTGCCCGCAAAGCCCAGCTGATGAATACGATCGAAGATGGTTCGTTCGTGATTGAATCTAGCTACAAAGAGAAGCTTAGCGACCCAGTTTCAAGCCCGAAAGTCGGCGAAGAAGTTGAGGAAGGCAAGAAAGCGACGCTCTCGGTTGTGACGACGGATTCTATCTACATTATAGACAAGACCAAGGTGGAAGAGTTTATCTCTGAGAAAGCAAAATTAGCGGACAATTACAAGATTTATGAGATGAATGATCCGTTCATCGAGAACTTTACAGCGGTAGGAGAAGGCTATATTGGGAAAATTAAGACCTCATTCGTATCCGGGCCGAAAGTGGCAGAAAATGACGTGATTGAGGTGATTAAGGGCAAAGGGCTCGGCGAGGCGCGGGCGGCTCTGCTGGATGCCTTTAGCGGAATAGATAGTAATAAGACCAAAATTAACGTATCTTACCCTTGGGTATTCTCAATCCCGAGCAATCCAACCAAGATTACCGTGACGATTGAAGTTGAGGAGTAAAAATGAAGATCATCGGGCTTGATGTTGGCGAGAAACGCATTGGCGTGGCCAAGGCGGATTCAAAGGTGCGGATCGCAGTACCAGTCGGGTTTTTACTGGCAGACGGCTCAGAATGGCAGGAAATCGCTAGAATCGCGCGTTTAAACGGCACGAATTTGTTCGTTCTGGGGCTACCTAGGAGCAATGAAGGCAATGAGACGGCTCAAAGCCAGTATGTGAGGCAATTCGCGTCTAAACTCGCAAAAAACGTGCCTGGGGCGAAAATTCAGTTTCAAGATGAATCTTTAACGTCGGTTTTGGCCGAGGAAAGACTAAAAAAACGCCGAAAAAATTACGAAAAGGGCGAAATTGACGCGGAGGCGGCTACAATCATTTTGCAGGACTTTTTGGAGAAAGTTACTCAAAAAACCGAAGATAAACCCCAAAAAGCCAAAGGTAGAATTAAAATTATTACCGCTGTGGTTATATCCGTGGTTACTTTGGGGCTAATTGGGGCCACGGCGATATTAAAATACCGAGATTATGTCCGGTGGCAGAGAGAAGAATACTATAAAGAACAAGAAGCCCAGATGAAGGCCGAAGTATTTAATTTTACGATTGCGCCTGGGTCAACGATTTTTGACGTAAAAAAGAACTTGCTGGCGGTAAAAAGGGGCGAAAATACGCCAAATTATACTCCCGAAGAGGTTGAGGCAGCATTCGCGGCGGACTATGATTTTGAATTTTTGGCTAGCCGGCCAGCTGGGGCAAGCTTAGAAGGTTATCTGTTCCCAGAAACATATGAATTTTACGCCGCTGACACGGTAGAGACGATTTTGAAGCGATTCCTTGAGGGGATGGGCGAGGTTATTGCCGAAAACCAGCTAGCGGAAAAGTACGCCGAGCACGGGTTGTCGCTGCACGAAGGTATCGTCTTGGCTTCTGTAGTGCAGGAGGAGTCGGTGTCGAACCCTAGCGACCAGGCGACCGTGGCACAAGTGTTCTATTCGCGACTAAATTATGGTTGGACGCTGGGGAGCGATTCGACCGTAACTTATGCTCTGGACGTTTTAGACCCGAACCGCGAGATTTATCAAGATAATGCGGCGGCGCTTTTGATTGATTCTTGCTACAATACGCGACGGTTTACAGGGCTTCCTTGCGGGGCAATCGCAAACCCAGGACTTTCAGCGCTCCTAGCCGTGGCGGCGCCATCTGATACTGCTTATCTCTTTTTCTTGACAGGAGACGACGGTTTGATGTATTATAGTAATACAGAGGCCGAGCATATCCAGAATACGCGCCTTCATTGTCAGGTGCTCTGTAATATATCATTATGACGAAAAAACGTAAAAAAATTGATTTGAAACAATTTCGGCGGTTTTTACCTTATGTAGCAACGGCGGCAGTAACTATCGCGCTGGTTTTTGTGGGGTCTCTAGATAAGCAAAACTCTGAAATGAATCTAAGTTTAGATGCTTTTGCAGAAAATAATTACAAGATTTCAGTAGATCAGCTATCTGAACTTTATGTGGTGGCGGATTTGTCAGATTCGCTGGGGCTGGCTAGCGCATCGGATGTGGCGTCGAACTTCGTGGTAACGTCTTCAATGTATGAGGCAGGGCAGACTTCAACTGGGAAGATCGAAAAGCCAAGCATCACCAATATCGCCACCTCGCGTGGGGTGATTGAATATACGGTGCTGGATGGCGATACGATGGAGTCGATTGCGGCGAAATATGGTCTTACGACCGACCAAATTCGGTGGAGCAACGGGCTAAAAACTACTGCAATATCTTTGGGAAATAAGTTATTATTGCCAAGCGTGCCAGGAATTATCTATACCGTAAAATCTGGCGACACGGTGGAATCGATTGCGTCAAAATACGGCGGGACCGTGGCAGAGATTATTGCCCTGAATGACCTTGAGGTATCTGGGATTTCTGAGGGGATGAAAATTGTGATTCGAGGTGGGACTTTGCCGGTGACAGAACGTCCAGAATATGTGGCGCCGACGGTGCGATACTATTACACCTATCTTGGTAACACTTCCGAGCGGCAAGACATTCAGGTAGTTGGATATAAGTATGGGCTGGGCGGGCCATATGTGGCGGGGCAGTGCACGCAATGGGCTTGGTATAACCGGAAGGATTTGCCTTCCAACCTCGGTAACGCGAATACTTGGGCGCGCAATGCGGCGGCACAAGGTTTTACGGTGAATCGGACGCCTTCGGCTGGAGCGGTGTTCCAGACTACCTCGGGTTGGTATGGGCACGTGGGGTATGTCGAGGCGGTAAACGCTGATGGCTCGATTACGGTGACAGAGATGAATTATAACTATCGGACTTATCTAGTGATTCGGGCGACGATTCCGGCGAGTGCAGTAGGGAACTTTAACTACATCCATTAATATGTTATAATATTAATATGTTTAGCGATACGGCGAAAGTGAGTTTGAAGGCAGGAAAAGGCGGCGACGGGGCCGTTTCGTTTCGGCGGGAAATTTATATTCCGAAAGGCGGTCCAGACGGGGGCGACGGCGGTAAGGGCGGCGACATCGTTTTTAAGGCCGATAAGGACACTAATACCTTGATTGACTTTCGGTTCACGCCGATTTTGACGGCGGAAGATGGGAAAAATGGTGCCGGGACGCGCTCGGCTGGAAGAAGCGGGCAAGATTTGATTGTTGAGGTGCCGATTGGAACGATTGTTAAGCGCGATGGCGAAGTGATTGCTGATTTGATTCGCGACGGGCAAACCGCGATTATCGCCAAAGGAGGCGATGGTGGCTTTGGGAATGCGCATTTTAAAAGTTCCACACGGCAAGCGCCGATTATTCACGAGGTAGGTGAGCCAGGTGAAGAGTTTGAAGCGGAGTTGGAGCTGAAATTACTCGCGGATGTGGGGTTGGTGGGCTTGCCGAATGCCGGGAAATCTACTTTTCTTTCGGTGGTATCGAATGCACGGCCAGAAATCGCCGATTATCCATTTACGACTCTTACGCCGCAGCTCGGAGTGGCGACGATTGACGGGCAAGATTTATTGATTGCCGACATTCCGGGGTTAATTGAGGGGGCGTCCGAGGGCAAGGGGCTTGGGCATGACTTTTTGCGCCATGTCGATAGAACCGCGGTTTTGTTACATTTGGTTGATGTTTATAATAACGATGCGGGAGAAGCGTATCAGACTATTCGCACAGAGCTTGAAAAATACTCGGACCTCGCTTCGCGGCCGGAGATTGTAGCACTGACGAAGTGCGAAGGGGTGGATAACGAGATTATTGAAATGCAAATGGCCTCGATTCTTGCCGTCAACCCTAACGCTAAGATTTTTACGATTTCTAGCGCCGCGCATACTGGGCTCACTGAACTGCTCCGGGCTTTGAAAAATGAAATTAAGAATAAAAAAGAAATTATAGAAGAAGACGAGATTGAAACCGAAGAGATTGCGACGATAACATTAAATGAAAAGGACTTGAAAGATACTTGGAAAGTAGAGAAGACTGAGGATGGGAAGTTTGTTGTGGCAGGGGAGAAAATTGAGAAGTTTGCGCGGCGGACAGATATGAATAATTACGAGAGTTTGAACCGCCTGCGCGATATTATGAAGAAAATGGGGATTCGGGCGGAGCTGGCCTCGCTTGGGGCGGAGCCGGAGTCGATAATTTCAATCGCTGGTAAAGAATTTACGCTGGTGGAAGACTGGTAAAATCTGCACAAAAAGTGCTTGACAACGCTTATGTTTAAGGCTTATAATAAAAATAAGCTGGTACGCTTCACAGGGGTTCCACTGATTAGTTAGTGGAGTGTGGAGACTTACATTAATAATCAAAAACAAACAGAGGATTAAAACAAACCAATGTGCCCCAATGGGTGGGCGCGTAACAGCAAAACCGGTCGTAAGGCCGGTTTTATTTTTTATGATATAATATAAGATATGATTAAGTTTACTATTATTACGTTGTTTCAAGAGGCGATGGAGCCATATCTCAATACCTCGATGATGTGGAAGGCGCGCGAAAAGGGGCTGGCGGAGTTTGAGTTTGTGAATTTGCGTGAGTTTGGCTTGGGACCACATAAATCGGTTGATGATACGCCGTATGGGGGCGGAGATGGGATGTTGCTTCGGTGCGAGCCGGTGTTTGAGGCAATCGAGTCCGTAAAAGCCAAGGATCCTTCGGCGAAAGTTATCTTGCCGACCCCTGTAGGAGAAATCTGGAATCAGGAAAAAGCTAGAGAACTTGACAAAAATGCCCATTATATAATTTTGTGTCCGCATTACGAGGGGTATGACGAGCGGATTTTGTCGATTGTGGACTATAAGATTTCGCTGGGGAAATATGTCTTGACGGGCGGGGAGCTACCGGCGCTGATTATAATCGACTCTGTGGTGCGATTGATTCCGGGGGTGCTGGGTGGCGAAACTTCGGCGGAGGTTGAGTCATTTTCAGAAGGTGATAATTTAGAGTATCCGCAATATACGAAACCTTATGATTTTCGCGGGATGACAGTGCCGGACATTTTGCTTTCTGGCAATCACGGCGAAATCGCCAAGTGGCGCACAGAACATAGTGGCAAAGTGATATAATTAAGCTATGGATTTGAGCGAAAGCGTGGAGGCGTTAAAGGGGGTGGGGCCGAAAACGGCGGAGATTTTGAAAAAAGCTGGGATAAAGACTCTGCGGGATTTTTTTTACAATCTGCCGCGGGATTACGAGAGCTTCCAGGCGGCGGGAACGATTGCTGAAATGCGGCCAGGAAAAGTGGTGGTTAGAGGAAAGATTGACTCTTTATCTACTCGGCAAGCCAGGAGAAGGCGGCTTTCAATCACGGAGGGGGTAGTGCGCGACAATACGGGGGCAGTGAAGGTAGTTTGGTTTAACCAAAGTTACCGTGCGCGACAGTTTTCACCAGAGAAAGAATACTATTTCTCGGGAACTTATGAGCTTAAAAATGGCCGCTGGCAGCTAACTTCGCCTTCGGCCGCCTTGGTGGCCGATATTGACCCCTCTTCGGCTCTAAGCCCCATCTACGTGGCCCACGGAGCGTTGAAGTCGCATGATTTCCGAAAGTTAGCCAATGGCGCGCGCGACAAATTTGCATCTATCCCTGATCTTTTGCCAACGGTGGCGGCGGGAACGCGGAGAGAAGCGCTGTTTCGGGCGCATTTTCCGGAAACCACAAAAGAAATTACAGAGGCGCGAGAATATTTAGCCTATGAAGAACTGTTTGAGCTGATTTTAGCAGCAAAGCTAAATCGGCGCGAAAATGAGAAATTAAAGGCGGAAACGATACCGTTTTCGGCAGAAAAAATCCGTGAATTTGTGGGGCAATTACCGTTTAATCTGACAAATGCCCAGAGGCGAGCCACTTGGGAAATCTTCCAAAATATGGAGCAGGGGACGCCGATGAACCGGCTGCTCCAAGGAGATGTGGGTTCTGGAAAGACGATGGTGGCGGCGATGAGCGCTTATGCGGCGGTTTTAGCGGGTAAGCAAGTGGCGCTAATTGCCCCGACGGCGATTTTGGCTACCCAACATTATGAAGGTTTGGGGCCGCTGCTCGGGAAATTTGGCGTGAAAACGGCGCTCCTGACTGGGGCGACCAAACATAAATCCGAGCTGAAAAAGCAGATTGCGGCCGGCGAAGTTGATTTAGTGGTTGGCACGCACGCGCTTTTGACTGATGATACGGAGTTTGCAGATTTGGCGCTAGTGATTATCGACGAGCAACACCGATTTGGGGTGGAACAGCGGCAAAAGTTGGTCTTAAAATCGCCAGCAAAGTTCGCTCCGCATCTGTTATCTATGACAGCCACGCCGATTCCGCGCTCTTTGCAGCTCACGGTATTTGGCGACCTTGATGTTTCGGTCTTAAATGAATTACCAAAGGGGCGACAGCCGATTGAGACACGAATTTTGACAGAGGTAGAGACAAAAGAGCGGCTGTATCCGCAAATTTTAGAAACTGTGCACGCGGGGCAACAGGTTTATTGGATTTGTAAAGCGATTGAAGATAGCAATGTCAGTGAGGCCACCTCGGTAAAAACCCGCGCGAAGAAACTGCAGTCGCTTTTTCCGAAACTTAAAATTGAATTTTTACACGGAAAAATGAAGCCGCTCGAGAAAGATGAGATTATGGAGCGATTTTCAAGAGGCGAAATCAACGTTTTGGTCTCGACTACAGTGGTGGAAGTAGGAGTGGATGTGCCGAACGCGACACTGATGGTAATTGAAAACGCCGAGTCTTATGGCTTGGCACAGCTGCATCAGCTGCGTGGGCGCGTGGGGCGGGGGACGGTGAAATCGTTTTGCTATCTTTTGACCTCTGGAGATGCGGAGCCATCGCGGCGACTACGTGAGCTGGAGAAGTCTAGTGATGGGTTTCATCTGGCGGAAGTGGATTTGAAGTTACGCGGCCCAGGCGAGATTTATGGGTCTTTGCAGCACGGGGCGCTAGACCTTCGGATTGCGTCGCTTTCTGATACTAAACTCATTGCGCGGGCGCAGGCGGATGTGGTGAAATTTTTACAAAATGATGAAAATATGTTAAAATATAAAGAGCTAATGGCTGGCACGAAAAAATATCAACAATTAACGACTTTGAATTAGATGAAAAATAGCGTGAGAATTACTTCTGGGACTTTTCGGGGGAGAGAGATTTTGACGCCAGGGGGCGGGACACATCCGATGGGGGAACGCGAGCGGCTGGCGCTATTTAATATGATTACGGATCGTCTGTTGGGGGCACAGGTTTTGGACGCCTATGCTGGGAGCGGAGCGCTAGGAATTGAAGCGCTCTCGAGAGGGGCGAGGTCTTGTGTGTTTCTTGAACGGAGTGCCGGCGCAGTGAAAGGAATTCGCGAAAACTTGAGGCGACTAGAGGTGACTGATGGGGCAGCGGTGCAAAAAGATTCGGTGCTAGATTTTGACACGACGGAAATTTATGATTTGATAATTGCTGACCCGCCGTATGACGATTTCAAGATAGCCGAGGTGGAGCATTTAGCTAAGTTTTTGAAGAAAGGCGGATGTTTCGTTTTGTCGCATCCAGATATTCTAACAGAGATAGATGGGCTGAATCTGATTAAAACTCGCCAATATGCTCGCGCGCACATCTCAATTTTTACGAAATAAGCTTGATTTTTTAGCAAAAGTGTGATATAATGGAAGTATAAGGAGTTTTATTATATCATGTATAATCTGGAGATTGAGAAAAAACAGAGGCGCAAACTGATTGCAATCACCGTAGGAATGGTGATCGTGATTGTGCTTCTTGTTGTGGCGATTGTCGCAGTGGCGGCAGGGAAGTCGAACAAAAAGAGCATCGGTGGCACTGGGAACGGTGAGTTCACGATTACGAGCGAAGAAACTACGACCGAAACTGCTACGGATGAAAAATCGGAAGCGTCTAAAGAAGAAACTAAGACCGAAGAGACGAAAACAGACGAAGCAAAGACCGATACGACAAGCTCTGCGACGGTTGGAACGATTACGACGAAGACCGCCGAAAATGCTGCGAACACGGGTGCCACGGGGGATAGCAAGAATTTGCCTGATACCGGCCCGGCGGATTTGTTGCCACTAGCCATCGTGCTAGGGTTAGTGACCGCTGGCGCTACGGCGCTTGCGATGAAGAAGCACGAAGCTTAAGGTTTTGATAATGAAAGCCAGAAATTGTCGTTTCTGGCTTTTTTGTGTTATAATATAGGGTAGCCTGTAAAGGCACAGGTTGCCCGAGTGGTGAAATTGGTATACACGTATGCCTTAGGAGCATATGCCGTAAGGCGTGCAAGTTCAAGTCTTGTCTCGGGCACCATTGACAAAAATGCGCTGAACGAGGCGTATTTTTTTGTTTATTTTTTTGCGGTTATGGTATAATTGATATATGGCGAACCGAGCTGACAGATCGTGGAAAATAATCTTGAGTGTTTTGTGCGCGCTTGCAGTCGTGTTGATTGTGGCGATTTTTATTGTAAAAAATCTCAGTCAAAAACCCGATGAGCAAGAAAATACTTATCCGGCGACGATTCATACCGTGGCACTAGAGGAGATAAATGCGCAGGCGGCGACGATGAGCATAGATGAGGCGAGGGCACTTTATGAAGAAGTGATTGCGAATGCTGAGACGGAATTAGATAAGGCGCAGGCACAAGTAGAATATGGAAGATATTTATTAAACCATAATCTGGACGAAGAGGGGCTTAATAAATTGTTAACCGTAGATGCTGAGGTCTTAGGGCCAGCATACAAAATGTTACTTTATGCAGCACTACGAGATTATTTCTATGAAATTAATAATGAAGAGCTGGCTAATCAGTATAATGATATGATTCGTGAAGCGATAATTAATAGTGATTATGCGGCAGGAGGATAGATGATAAAGAAAGTGTTATCAACGTTTTTGATTTCGGCGTTGTTTGCAGTGTTTTTGGTACCGCAAATGGTGTTTGCTGGTGGTGGCGCGGTGGACGGAACCGATCCGACTGGCGGTAGTTGTGGCGATTGGTGGGACACATGCTATGGTTATTCGTGGCAAAAGTATGAAGTAGTCAGTGACATTTCTGGTGGAGTGATGTTGCACACAACGACTAATACTGGCAGCGCAGTGTCTATAAGCACTTGTGCGGTTGGACAAACAATTTATAATTATGGTTTTGAAGTACACCATAGTGGATATTATGGTTATCAGGTTTCTACACAAAGGAATAAATATGGGGTTCAGGCGCCACATGCATCTAGCGCGAGAGGCGCCTATCCTGGTAGTCGTGCAACGATTCAAAATTACACAGTAGCGTCTGGTTATGCAAGCATGGATGAGGCTAAAACTGAGTTCTACAAAATGTATGAATATGCTAAAAATCACCCAGACAAAGGACCATATGAAGGCATCAATACGAATGTAAATTTTGAAGACGCTTGGGCTAATGTTGGTGCATTTTGTTGGGATCCGGAAGTAGATAATCCGGACCCAATTCCGACGCATTATTATTCAGTTTCTAACGCTGCAGCGGTGGTGGCTGGTAGTGGAGATAATAGCTGGGTGACGACAAAAATTTACAATTATGAAGATGGCTCAGTGTCAGAGGTTAATGCAAACACATTAAACATTCCGAATTCAGATACGAAAGTGCAGATTAGATTTTCACATAATGTTTATTCTGATATTAAAGTAACTGATAGAAAAAACTGGACCGTAACGAGGGATTTCAGTAAAAACATCGGCGGGAGAAGTGGCAGCACGAGTGGCTCGACGGC
>JAFSNI010000013.1 GCA_017447485.1 Candidatus Saccharimonadota bacterium | reverse complement strand
TAGTACGAGAGGACCGAGATGAACGAATCTCTAGTGTACCGGTTGTGGTCACCTACTGCATCGCCGGGTAGCTATGTTCGGAAGAGATAAGCGCTGAAAGCATATTAAGCGCGAAGCCCACTCCAAGATAAGAATTCCCTAGGAGACTCCAGAAAGAAGATCTGGTTGATAGGCTTTAAGTGGAAGTATGGCAACATATGGAGCTGAGAAGTACTAATAGGTCCATCGCCTTTTTATGTCTTGAGCATAGCTAGCAATCGGTGTTTAATAACACCGCGACGTCATTAAAATCTAGGAAGCATCTTATGGACATCAATAATAACAAAGACGTCTCTTTGTTATAATTTGGTGCCCATAGCGCTGGGGTAATACCTGTTCCCATTCCGAACACAGAAGTCAAGACCAGTCGCGCCGATTATACTGCTATGCGGGAAACTAGGAAGGTGCCAAATTATCAAAAGACCACCCGAAAGGGTGGCTTTTTGTGCGAAAACATGATATAATTTTTGTAAATTCCGAGAAAAGTGGGAGGTGAGAATAATGCTCGGGAGTAGTGGTACTTTACCAGTTTGGGTTGTTATTTTAGTCGGTGGAATGTTGGCGAATTTTATTCTTGGGCTAGCCAACCTTTGTGTTTCTAAAGAGCATCAGGAAAAGGCTAGAGAGTTTCGTAAAAGCGGTTTCCGGGGTGGCGCGCCACTTGTGATGGTGCGGGGGCGCTTCGGTGGAATCGTTTACGGGTTAGTCGCGATTTTGATTGACATTGCGTTTTCGGTTTTGTTTTTCATTGAGTCATATAGGAGCATTTCAGCGTCAGTGGGCGGAGGCTTTGTCGGCTTCTGCGTGGTGATCCTCGCGTATATTGTCGTGCTAGTTCTCGGGACCATGTTTTTACTTGTGGCGGCGGCGTTTGGAGAACAAACGGAAGCTGAGCAGCTTGCAAAGTATTACCGCAGACGTTATTGTATCATGATTATATTCAATGAAGTGGACTTTGGAGATTGGGTTTATAAAGGAAACTGGGCGCGTGCCGAAGATTGGAAAGACGCCAAACCGCCATATGACGAAGAATAATACTCCAACAAAAATCCCCGCTTTTTGCGGGGATTACTTTATTCGGCCTGTTCGGAGTCTTCCAGAGCGGAGAGGAGAGAGTCCTCAACGTTTTGCTTCTTTTTCTTAGCGGTGGATTTGACGAGTTCAATGTCAATATCATAGCCGGTGAGTTTAGAAGCAAGGCGAACGTTTTGACCCTGTTTGCCGATGGCGATGGACTGTTGGTCTTCAGAGACGAGGACTTTAGCTTTTTTACCATCGATTTCAACCTTGTTGATTTCGGCTGGGGAGAGGGCTTCGCGGATATATTCGGAAGGATTGTCGCTCCAAGTGATGATGTCGATTTTCTCTTTTTCGCCGATTTCGTTCATGACGGCGCTGACGCGGATGCCGCGACCACCAACGAAGGTGCCAACTGGGTCAACACCAGGGACGGTGGATGTGACAGCGATTTTGGTGCGGCGACCGGCTTCACGCGCAATGCCCTTGATTTCGACAGAACCGTTTTCAAGTTCTGGGACTTCTTGGCGGAAAAGATATTCGACAAATTCTGGGCAGCCACGCGAGAGAATGAGTTGAGCGCCTTTGTCGCTACGTTCGATTTTCTTGACGAAGACTTTGAGGCGGCTACCGACAGTATAAAATTCGCCATCGATTTGTTCGGAGCGAGGCATGATGCCGCCTGCGCGGCCGAGGTCGATGCGGATAAGGCGCGGCTCAACGCGGGAAACTGTGCCGGTGACGACGGTATTGATTTTGTCTTCAAACTCGGCAAGCACGGCGTCGTTTTCAGCTTCACGAAGCCTTTGGACGACGACCTGTTTGGCAGTTTGCGCTGCAACACGCCCAAAAGAAGTGACTTTGTGGGCTTCTTCGACGATGTCGCCGAGCTTAGCGCCTTTGCCGGCTTCGGATAGAGGGATTTCGGTCGAAGGGTTATAGGCTAAACCGTCTTCAATGACTTCACGAGCTACAAAAACCTCGGCGTCACCGGTTTTAGTGTTAAGGCTGGCGCGGACGTTCATGTCGCGATCACCATTATCTTTGCGCCAAGCGGCAGCAATAGCCTGTTCAATAACGTTTAAAACGGTGTCCTTTGGGAGGCCTTTTTCTTCAGCAATGATGTCAACTAGAGCGGACATTTGCTTTAAGTCTAGATTTTCCATTTTGTCCTTTCTATAAATAAAACCGGCCTTTTCGGTCGGTTAAATACTGTATATATTAATTATAGCAAAGAACTTGAAAAAATGCAAGAGGTTTGCTATAATAGAGATAACAGATTTGACTTGTAATAAAAAGGAAACTTATGAATATAAACGAGGAAGAGCGGCGTGCCCGGCTCTTAAAATCAAGGGCAGAAAGGTTACCAGATATTAAAAAGCAGTTTGAAGAGTCGCAAAAGCGGAACTTTAACTCGAATTTTCAGCCGGGGGGAAAAGATGAAAAATTGGTGAAAAAGGCGGGGAAACCGGTGAAGAATGCGAAAAAGCAGGCGCCGGCGAAGTCTCGAACGAAACTGGAAGCGGAGAAGCGCAAGGTGAATTTGTCGGTTTCAACCAAAAAAGGCGATATGGTGCATCATCAAAGGATGCTTTCGCAAGATGTGAATGCGCAGGCAACTCAACATATCATCGGGATTCCGGTGAATAAGTCGTGCTATAACGGTTATAACGGCGAGCAAATCACGAACGCGAAGTTGAAAACGATGCGGCCGGATCCGGAAGCAGTGCGGATTATTCCGATTGGTGGCGTGGGCGAGTTTGGCATCGGTAAAAACATGACGATTCTTGAATATAAGTCCGAGATGATTGTGGTTGACATGGGGGTGTTGTTCGCGGGGGATGATTATCCGGGGGTGAATTATCTGATTCCGGATATAAAATATCTCGAGGATAATCGCGATAAGGTGAAGGCGATTTTGTTTACGCACGCGCATCTTGATCATATTGGGGCGTGTCGGCATCTTCTGCCGAAGTTTTCGCATCTGACGCCGATTTATGCGACGGATTTTACGATTGGAATGATTAAAAAGCAGATGTCGGAGTTGGAAAACGTGCCGGACATGAATTATCAAGTGGTGGATCCGTTTAAGCATGAAAAAATCCAGGTTTCAGAGCATTTTTCGGTGGAGTTTATTCATACTTTGCACTCAATTCCGGGGAATACCGCGATTGTGGTGCGAACACCGAACGGGCTGATTTATCTTTCGGGTGACTGGCGGCATGAAGAGAGGCCGATGGGAGTGCAGACGGATTACGAGCGAATTGATGAGATTGTGGCGAAAGAGGGAATCGATTTGATGTTAAACGAATCGACGAATATTGACTCGCCAGGGCATCATCCACATTCGGAATACGACGTGGGGGAAAACTTAGGACGGGTGATGGATCATTACGCCGATGGGCGAGTGATTATTTCGTGTTTCTCGTCGCAGATTTCGCGGATTGAACTGATTTTGAAAGAGGCGGCGGCGCGAGGGCGGAAAGTCGCGTTCTCGGGTTTCTCGATGATCAATAACGTTGAGGTGGCGCTTCGGGCGAAGTCGATTAAGGTGCCGAAAGATACGATTGTGAAGATGGAAGACATTATTAAACTTCCAGACAATAAGGTTTGTATTGTTTGTACGGGGTCGCAAGGAGAGTTGAACGCGGTTCTCAATCGTATGGTGACGGGGGCGCATAAATATATTAAGATTAAGCCGACAGATACGATTGTGTTTTCAAGTAACCCAATTCCGGGGAATGAGCCGCATGTGGTCTCGACGGTGGATGGACTTTTGCGTGAGGGCGCGCAAGTGATTCAGAATGGGAAGACGCATCTGACGAATATCGGGCCGCTGCATCTTTCGGGGCACGCGTATTTTGAGGATCACGTGGATTTTGTGACGCGGCTGCACCCGAAAAATTATATGCCATACCACGGCGAGTTTTATATGCTTCAACATAATGCGGAGATGGTGGAGAATGTGGTGGGGATTTCTCGGGATAGGATTTTGATTGCGGATGATGGTGATATGGTAGAACTGACGCCGAACAAAACAATTCGGAAATGTGGGCGGATTCACGTTGGGAATAAATTATATGATGATGCAGATCAGTTGGTGCATGAAGCGGTGGTGAAAGACCGGATTCATATTTCGCGCGAAGGGATTTTTATAATTGTCTTAACGCTGAATAAAAAGACCGGGCATTTGATGAAGACGCCAGATATTGTGTCGCGCGCGTTTATTTATCTTGACAACTCGGAAGAGCTGATTGGAAAGATTCGGCATTATCTCAGACAGAAGACGGACAAGTCAATCTCAACCGATCCGGAAATGAAGGTTCTGAAAGAGGAAATCAAAGAGGATGTAACGCATATTTTGTTTGACGCGACGGGGCACACACCAATCGTGATACCGGTAATCAACAAAGTATGATATAATTAAGTGGTGGCCGGATGGCGGAATTGGTATACGCGTTCGACTTAAAATCGAATGGGGAAACTCGTACGGGTTCAAGTCCCGTTCCGGCTACCACAGCTTTGAATTACGCTAGAAAAAGCGTAATTTTTTTGTGAAAAAATGCTTGTCGAATATTCTGGTTGTGGTATAATTAAAGTGCTACATATAATTATTAAAAATTCCAAAGTTTTTTTCGAAGCTGGTGCTATGCAAAAAATGGCACCACAAGGTTTCATTCATGGCCCAGCTTTGGAAAATGATTGTATGTAGCACCCTTGCGGTGCCATTTTTAAAATTTGGCCTGCAAGGGTGCTATAGCAATAAAAAGAGAGGTAACATGCAGGTCATATCAAAAAAGTTAAAGAAAAATAACAATTCTCCACGCGGGGTTATTCCCGATACGCGCAAATTATTTCGGAATAACTCTGCATGGAGAATTATTATTTCTATTGTAGCATTTTTGACGTTATCCGTAAACGGTTTCGCTTTCCTCTCTAGCAAGGCCTTTGCGGACGCAGAAGTGACGTTTACGGTGAATGTGCCGGATGCAGCGCTGCTTGAGGTTGAGCTTTTTAATACGGATGGAACGGCGCTTGGGAGCACGGCCTCAATTGACGTGGTGCCGTCGCTCTCTTCGGCGGGCTTTAATGAAAAAAGCATGGTAGTTAGCGTGGGGACAAATAATGAATGGGGCTATAACCTTGTGATGAGTGTGTCTAACACGGCCTTGACTTCGGCGGAAAGTAATACGATTGCAAATTTGGTGGAAGATACGACGAACCATGCGAACGGTTATACCTGCACAGCGGAGACGGCGGGGACTTGTGATTTCACTTTGAACTCTTGGGGCTTTAGGATTGACCGGGCCACAACGCTGCTGTCGGCGACAAATTATATTCCAGTGCCATCGACGCTAAATTTGAACAAAAACGCTACTACTACGAACGGTGACCCGACTTATGTTTCGTTCGGTTCGCGGATTAATGCCTCGCAAGCGCCAGGTGAGTATACAACAACGATCACCTTCGCGGCAACTGCAAACCCGGACCCGACGCCAACGATGCAGAGCATTACTAGTTCGAACGTGGCGAGCTATTTGCCAAACGTGGGCGATACAATTACGATGAAAGATTCGCGTGATCAAAAGACTTATACGGTCGGGAAACTGGCAGATAATAAATACTGGATGCTAGATAACCTCGCACTGGACTTAACGGACGATGATATCTTGAACTCCCTCACTGCTTCTAATACAGACATTGATACGACAAACGACCCAGGCGCGCTGGCGGCGCTAAAAGGCACGACGCTTGGCACGACTTCAGATAAATACGCGACAGCAAAGGTGGCAAATTGGACAACGAGTTATAGCTATTCGGCGCCACTGGTGAACATGGACAGCGAAGCTCTGGTTCCGCAGGGAGACAACGACCCTCTGAAGGCGGAGGCTCTGGCTGGCGAATGGAAAGTAGGTGGCTACTACAACTACTGTGCGGCTTCGGCAGGTTCATACTGCTATGGTAACGGTACAAGCTATGGCACATCGTCTGGCAATGCAACTAGCAGTATTTGCCCATATGGTTGGCATATGCCGAGCAGTAATACTGGCGGTGAATACGCAGCCCTTTATTCAGCTTATAGCAGCGCCAGCCCAAGCCAATATACTGCTTTCCGCACGGCGTTTCACTTGCCCCTCTCCGGCTATTACTACGATGGTTCGGCGGACTATCAGGGCTCGCGCGGCCGCTTCTGGAGTGTTACTCGCTACAGTAACAACCGCATGTACTTCCTCTACGCGGATACGAGCGATATCAACCCTTCGTACAGCCTCAATCGCAGCAACGGTTACTCTGTTAGGTGTGTGCTAGATTCCTAGTTCCGGGTGGTTCCTCCCCGTCCTTTGAAAATGGAAAAATTAAGCGGACCCAAGCCAACGCGCAGGGTCCGCGGGAAAAAGTAAAAAGATAAAGAGTAAAAAAATGAGTAAAAAACCAAATAAAAATAAATTATCACAAGCTACATTGTTTGAAGCAACGGAGTTGATGAAGACAATTGCGGAAAAAGTGCCATCCAAAAAGAAAATCATGAATGATTTTTCGCCTGCGGAGCAGGCGGAGATTTTTGAACGAATTGAGCGTGGTGATGCGCGTGCAAAAGCGTTAAAGCCGAAGCGAGATGATAGTATTGAGGACGAAGAAAGGCGAGAGCTGATTCGCAAAATCAAGCGGACTGCGAAAGAAATGGAAATGGGGAATCAATCACGAGTTATTTTGTTCCCGTCGTATTCCAGAAACGGCTCCGAGTTGTCTTGGTATAAACTGGGGGATTTCTCGGCGTTGTATTATACCTATCGGATGGCGGAGCGAATGGGGCGCAATATTCCAACCATCCAGAAAGATAAAGATAGATTTTATAGAATGAAAATGATTGTATCGATTCGGGATGTGGATGAGTTTATTGAGCGGGCGCTGAAGCTGAAAGAATTTGAAAAACACGAAGAAACATTGGACAAAGTACATATTTTCTATTTGAAACACGCGCTAGAAGATGATGAATATGCGATGTTAAAGCATACTGGTGAGATGCAAAAGGAAATGATGCATAATGTCCTACGCCCGAAGAAGGCGGCGCCGGAGATGTATTTAGATATTTTGATGTTGGGGCGACAAGTGATGCGCATGACGACGGCGCTCGGGATTATTTACCGCTATGAAATCGGTGACAAGGTGGCGGAGAATGTTTTAGAGATGTTAAACACTTATTATGATTATACTGGCGGGCTTATTGATGCGGAAACGGCAAGGAGAGAAATGCAACGCAGAGTGTTTAGGGTGCGAGCGGGGATGGCTATGCTTGGAGATGACGATGCGGTGAAGCCGGCGAAAGCTTGCGCGATAGGCGAGACGGTGACGAAAATTGAAAATTTGATTAACGAATTAAAATGAATCAAAACGAAATCAGGCAGACTATTTATGCGATGAAAAAGATCATGAAGTCTGCGAATGTGAAGGCGACGACACGGGAGTCGAAAGGGTTTCAGGATTTTTTCGGATATATCGGGCTAGAAACTGAGGAAGAAGAACTTGAATGGGTGAGAGAGCCGCGGAACTTGTTGCTACTAGAATTATATATAGCGGAACTGCTGGCGCGACGGGGCGGAAAACGTAAGACCATGGATACGCATGGGTTTGAGTTGAACTTGTTTGAGAATTTGGTGCGACTAAGGGATGCATTGTGGAGTGGAAATTATTATCCGAACCGGGGGACGGTGCACGTGATTTTTGACCCGGTGCAGCGAGAGATTTTTGCGGCGCCGTATGTGGATAGGATTTTGCATCACTGGATTGTGGGGACGATTATGAAATGGCAAGACGACCGGCTGATTTATGATTCGTATTCTTGCCGTGAGAAAAAGGGTACGCTGTTTGGGATAAAGAGGCTGCAACATCATATACTTTCGGTGTCGCAAAATATGAAACGGAAAGCTTATGTGGTGCAACTGGATCTCACGGGATATTTTATGCATATTAAGCGGGATGTGTTGTATGAACTGGTGAAGACGCGGCTGGACAAACAATTTCCGGTGAATACGAGGGACAAAAGATATGATATTTTGCTTTGGGCAACTCAGCAAGTGATTTTTGACGACCCGACAAAAGGTGTGCGGCTTCAGGGGACGTATCGGGATTGGATGGGGCTGCCGGAAGATAAAAGTCTGATGATGCAACCGAAAAATCAAGGAATGGTGATCGGAAATTACACTTCGCAAACTTTTTCGAACATTTATTTAGACCCTTTAGATAGGTTTATTCGGATTACACTGGGCTATAAACATTATGGGCGCTACGTGGATGATTTTTATTTTGTGGTGACGGAGGAAGAGCTAGCGCAGGCGAAGCGCGACATTAAGGCAATTCAGTCATTTGTGGCGGGATATGGGCTGTCGCTGAACCGGAAGAAGATTAAAATTACGGAAGTGCATCAAGGGGTCAAGTTTTTAGGCGTGATTGTGAAAGGGTTTCGACTTTTTCCGTGCTCGAGGCTTAAGCGGAACTTTCGGCAGGCGGTGCATTTAGTGGCGATTGGGCGGAAAAGTCCGGATGTGATTATTTCGTATCTTGGGATGTTTTCGCATCTTGACGCGGGGAAAATTATCAAAAAGACTTTTACTGAAGTGGGGTGGGATTATGAATTTGAATATAAAAGACGAGTTTGACGTCTTTTGACGTTTTTTGGTGCCTCTTGGTGCCTTGCCCCAGTTGGAAATTTTAACCTTGCGTAAAGGACGGGGAGGAACCACCCGGAACTAGGAATCTAGCACACACCTAACAGAGTTACCGTTGTTGCGATTGTTGTTGTTCGAAGGGTTGATATTGCTCGTATTCGCGTTGAGGTTGTACATGTTGTTGTTATTGTTGCGAGTAACACTCCAGAAGTTGCCGTTTGAGCCCTGATTGTTCGCCGAACCATTGTTGTAATAGCCGGAGAGGGGCAAGGACTTGTCAATCGGGTTCACAATGGTTAGTTGGCAAGTGGAGAGTGGTCGAGCAAAATAACATGCAAGATGTAGCCCAAAAAACGCGCGAGCGTTCCCAAGGAACAGACTAACAACCCCACAAAGGTTATTAAGAGACAGTTGATTTTCATCTTGGAAGCCGTAGCTTCGACGGATTAGGTTTGTTAACCGAAGACTTCGCTCGTCGCAAAGTATGCTCTTTGTCCTTTACTTAAAGGTGCTATCAACGAGAATAAGTTTCTAAACTTCGTTGCCGTTGCTTTCCTAATTTTAGTATAACATTATTTTTTGATGAGAGGGGATTTGACTTGGCTGAGCTTCCCCGCCTTTTTAATGAGAGCGGCGACTTTTTCGTGGTCTTCTTTTTGCTTTTCTTCGTCAAAAGCTTCCTGTTGGCGCTTTAGGTCGCCATAAAAGCCGGTGCCCTTCGCGGCGTTCCAGAACAGATCTTCACAAGGCACATCGGTATAGCGCCAAGGTTTGTTAAAGAGGTTGAAGTGGACCAGTTCAGTGTTTTTCGGTAAGTTGTCGGAAGGCTCGGTGTTCCAGCAAGGGTCGAGGAACTTAATTTTGCCTTGCAAGATAATGTTCAGGTAATCTTGGTCGGGGGCGACGAGGTCGGCATTGTATTTTTCAATTAAATCTACCATTACCGACAAATAATGCATTTTGCGCATTTTCTTAAGGTCCATCAACATCACGCCAGAATTTACATATTCGTCATGCGGTACGCCAACTGCTCTATCAACATAATCCCGAAATTCTGGAATTACCGTTACCTTTGGGTCTACCATGGCCGCTACTACTTCGTCTTCAGCTAATTCTGTGTCGAACAATTCTCCAATATCGCCTAATAGAATTGTGTCACTATCTATATATACGCCCTTCTCATACATTGGGAAAAGCCGCGGGATGAAGAATCGGTAATAATAGACTGCGCTAGAGAAGAAATCGCCGGCGCCCTTTTCGCGAGCGCAATATTTAATCACTGCTTTAAGATATAGGCTGTTTGTAATTTTTTTAAATTGAAGCGCTACGTTTTTTGTTACTAAACTTCTGAGCCGAATTCTACTTATCAAACTCAAACCATCATGCAAAATTATCACCCGATAATAACGATTTTTATCGCATTTCTCGGTCAATGAATGGATAGCTGCGGCGGCATAAGGTGCATAATCATTGTTAATTGCCAAGAATACCGGTACAACTTTTGTTAATTTGTCTAGCGGATTACCCGTTGCAAAAATACTCATCTCTGCTCCTTTTTAATATATTCAAAATATTCATACGTATTATGTTTACTATTTTTCATCATACTATCATAGGCTTCTTTCGCTAGCTTTGCGCGATTTTCTTCTTCGCTCAATTTAGGATCCGGCCAGAACGGGCCGTCGAGATAAGCTTCCATCCGTGGCAAATCGCCGTGCTTTTTGTCTTTGCGTTTATGATAGGTTGTCGTCATGGTAAAAATCGGCAAATTATTTCGTGTCGCGTATTTAAATGATTTGTCACCGGCTGGGAATTTGCGAATTTTTGTTGCATAAGGCCAAACGTGCGCCTCTGGATAAATTACTAAACATTTTTTCTGTTTTAAGCGTTTGTCTACTGCTTCATTGAACGCCTTCTTCTCGTCGGTGGTTGAACCTAATGGTAATCCACCGATCATTGGCAAAAATTTTCCAATGCCAGGAATTTTCAAATTAACTGGGCTGATGATTGTAAAAATTCGTCGATTCGCCACCATCGCTGGTCCAAACACATCATGAAATGGATTCGTATGGTTCGCGTAAATTACATAGCCTTTGCCGCGCGCTTTTTTTAATTTCTCGCGTCCGTGGATTTTTAATCCCCAGTAACCTTTTTCATACCATTGTCCAAATATCCAAAAACCCCGAAATAATGCCGCCGAATAAATCCTCACAAATGGATTTTTTGGAATGAACTCATATCCTTCCGGTAAACCAACTTTAATTTTCTTTTCTTGCTCGTCGGTTTTTATTGGGTCATCTTCTTCCGAAGTATAATAAAAAACCCGTTCAGATTTGGGAATATCTTTTTGGAATAGTTCGGCCTTAGCCATTACAATTTTTCCTCCAACTCACTATACTTCTTAAGTATATCATCATATTCTGTAATTTGCAAAACATTATGAATTTTTTCAATTTCAAAAGGTTTGACTTTTTGAACGCGGAAATACGGCCAGAACTTGAAATTGTTGGAAAAATGATGTAAGACGGTGTCTTTTTGCGGGCGCTCGCCCTGTTCGTTGTATTTGCGTGGCAGAAGTTTACGTTTTTTGATGGATTTGTTAAGTGCGGCCTGGTCGGCCAGCATCATCCAACGCTTAGTGCAAAGATTGACGGCGTGTTCGAACATTTTGGTCTTGCGACATTCTTTCAAATTGAACAACATGACGCCAGAGTTCATATAATCGCGCTTTAAGCCGTGGTAATGGTAAAAATGCTTGCCGTAGATATCGAGGACGCCGGCGGCTTCGAAGCCATCGAGGTTGGTGTGATAAAAATCGGAAAGACTTTTGCGGCAAACGACGTCGTAATCGAGATAAAGGATTTTATCGCAGTCCTTTAGCTCGGGCATTTTATCCATGTAAAGTCGAAGCATTGAGCAGGGCGTGAAATATGAGCCCATATTTTTCTTTGGCAGATTTTTAGTAAAAACGTCGGTGGCGTCGATTAGCTTAACAAAACTTTTGGGATTTTGTTTTTTGACTAATGAGTTCAAAAAATCCGCTGTCTTTTTTTGAAACGGCTTTACATTTTCATAATTGATTGTTGCAATATAAATTTCGAGCGGCTCGGTGTTGTGTTTGATGAGCGACAAAATCGAAACCAAAATGCCTCGCTTAATCCCATCATCACCGCAATATAATATATTCATATTCAAAATAGTTTTGGAGGTGCCGACCGGAATTGAACCGGTGTACGCGGTTTTGCAGACCGCTGCGTAACCACTCCGCCACAGCACCATCTTTAATTATTGTATCATAGTTTTTCAGGAAAGAGAAGTGATGGCGCTGGTGATGATGTAGCCATAATAAATCGTGAAAATGGCGAGCATGAGGATGCCTTCGAGGCGAGTAATCTTGCGATCGCTTCTTGAGACGAGAAGAAGGATAACGGTGGCGCCGACGAGCATGATGAGATCGATAATCTCGAAGCTGCTTGGCGTGATGGTGCCGAAGAGAGCAACTGGGAGACCGAGGACGATACAGATGTTGAAGATGTTACTGCCAATAATGTTGCCGACGAGAAGTTCGTTTTCGCCGCGTTTTGCGGCCTTAATGGTGGTGATGAGCTCTGGGAGAGAAGTGCCGAAGGCGACGATAGTGAGAGCAATCATGCGGTCAGAAATGCCAATAGAAGCGGCGATAGTGGAGGCGGAGCTAACGACGAGCTCGGAGCCACCGACGACGCCAGCGAGACCAATGAGAATCAAGAGGAGAGAAATGCCGAGTCTGAACTTTGGTTTTTCGACTTCGGTTTTAGCGGCGCGGTTCTTGCGAGCCATGGAAATAATGTAGAAAATGAAAACCGAGAAACAAAGCAAACAAATAATACCGTCGGCGCGAGAAATGGTGTTTTGGTCGGCACTAACAAGGAGAGTATCCAGGAAGAGGACAATAATGACGGTAGAAATTAAGAGTAAAAGCGGGAGTTCTTTAGCGACAGTGTCTTTCTTGATGCGGATGGGGCGGATGACGGCGGCGATGCCGATGAGGAGCAAGATATTTAAGATGTTGCTGCCAATGACGTTGCCGAGGAGCATATCTGTAGTGCCGTTTAAGAGAGACGAGACGGAAACAGCGAGTTCTGGCGCGCCGGTGCCGAAGGCAATAATCGTGAGGCCGATTAGGAGTTTAGATACCTTAAAATGTGAGGCGGTTGAGGAAGCGCCGTCGATGAGCCAGTCAGCGCCTTTGATGAGCAGAATGAAACCGACAATAAGTAAAATTATTCGAATAACCATGTCCATTATGGTTATTATAGCAGGTTATTTAATTTTCCGCCATGACTTCTTGGATTTTGGCGGTGACTTCAGTAATGGATTCCGGGATAGGTTCGAAAACGTAAAGATACTCAGTGCTGATGGTGTAAGTTGGGGCGTCGATATGGGTGCCGTTTAAGCTAATTCTTTCAATGGTCCAAGATGGCATAGAGTTCAATTGTTCATTGACGAGGGCATAGATTTGGCCGCTTGGGATGTTGGTTTCGAGACTACCGCTGAGGGAAGCAAGGATTTTGGTGTAGCTAGTGAGGAGAGCTTTGGAGGAAGTGAGTTTGTCTATAATGGACATGAGGACTTCCTGTTGGTTTTGGATGCGGTGTAAGTCGCCAGCGCCATAGGCCTTGCGTTCGCGGGCATAGCGAAGGGCGCAGAAACCGTCGAGGTGGTTGGAAATGCCTTCGTAGTAGGAACACCAGCGACCGTCGGTGAGCCGAGAGAAGGTGATATCTGGGGTAACATCAACGCCGCCGAGCGCATCAATAAGGTTGATGGTAGAGTCAAAATTGACACGGATATAATAGTTGATGTTTATGCCGAGAAGGTCTTCGATGGTGTTAATGGTCATGTCGATACCGTAGAGGCCAGAATGGGTGAGCTTGTCTTTTAAGCCAGTGGTACCGTGGAGCTGGACATAGTAGTCGCGAGGAATGCTGGTCAAAAGGATTTTATGGGCTTTAGGATTAACCGTGATAATCATATTGACGTCACTTCTTGCGACGGTGGCGATGTCGCCGTAAGTGTCGATACCGCTAATATAAATGTTGAAGGAGTCTTTGGTGACGTCGATGTTGGAGGCTTCGCGATTTTCGATTTTGGTCTTAATGGTGACGGTATATAAATTATTGTAATCTTCGATATTGAAGCCCTCAAAGACTTCGGTAGCAAGATCGGTCAGAGAGCTTTTGATAAATAATGAGTCGGTTTTGTTATTTACGATGGCGGCAACGGCGGCGCCGAGATTGGCTTCTTCAACTTTTTTGTATTTGATTTTTTCGGCGAGTTTATCAAGGGCTTCGGAGTAAGTTGCGGAGCCGTCATCATAGGTGGCGATAGTGCCGTAGTGGAGATCTTCGATGGTTTTGAATTTGGAGTCTTTTTTAACTAGAACGGAATAATTGTCGATCTGATATTCAGATGCACGGATAGAATCCATGAAATTCATGGTGTGGTTAAGATAAATAAAAACGATGATAAAAACGGCGGAAAAGATGATTTCGAAGACGATATTAATAATTTTAAGAGTTTTTGTAAGTTTTTGAGAATTTTTGAACTCTTTTTTGAAGGTGAAAAGGCCAAAAATAGCGGCAAGACCGAGCGAGATGGCAATCAGGATAGTGAGGTACTTAATAGGCAGGACGGAAAGCATGGTGAAAATAATACAAACAAAAGTGGCACAGAAAATATAAACAAAGAAAGCGATTAATCTAATAATTCTTGCTACCATATATTATAGTATAGCATGAAAAGTTTAATCGCGGGCGAATAAATCGCGGGTGTAAACTTTGTCGGCGATGTCTTTGATGTCGTTTTCAATGCGATTGGCGAGAATGATGTCGCTCGTAGCTTTGAATTTTGCGAGGTCATTTTCGATTCTGTAACCATCAAAGGATTCGGCTGAGAGGGTTGGCTCGTAGATAATAATGTCGAGATCCTTGTTTGAAAGCAAGTGGATAATGTCTTGGATAGCGCTGGAGCGGAAATTATCGGAGCCGGACTTCATAGTGAGGCGATAAATGCCGACGGTTTTTGGCTTCTTGGCAAGGACCATATCGGCGATGTGCTGTTTTCTAATGTCATTAGCGTCAATGACGGCGGAAATCAGAGTCTCTGGAATATCTTTGTAGTTAGCGCGGAGCTGTTTAGTGTCTTTTGGCAAACAATAACCACCGTAACCGAAGGATGGGTTATTATAGTGGCTGCCGATGCGCGGGTCGAGACAGACGCCTTCGATAATATCTTTGGCATTTAGGTTTTGACGTTCGGCGTAAGTATCAAGTTCGTTAAAATAAGCGACACGAACGGCAAGGTAGGTATTGGCAAAGAGTTTGACGGCTTCGGCTTCAGTTGGGTTCATGAACTTGACTGGAATGTCGAGTTTGGCGGCGCCTTCTATCAAGAGGTCGGCAAACTTTTTGGCTTTGTCGCTATGGCTACCGATGACGATGCGAGATGGATAGAGATTGTCATAAAGTGCATGACCTTCGCGGAGAAATTCAGGCGAGAAGAAAATGTTGTTTAGGTGGTATTTTTTGCTGATTTGGTTGGTATAGCCGACCGGGATGGTGGACTTGATGACGATGGCAGTATTTTCATCGTTCGGATTGAGTTTTTGATATTTTTTGATGATATCTTCAACGCTAGAAGTGTCGAAATAGTTTTTAACTTCGTCATAGTTGGTTGGGGTGGCAATGATAATATAATCTTTGTCTTTTAACGCGGTTTTCCAATCGTCGGTGGCTTTTAGATTTAAGTCTTTATGGGCAAGAAAATCCTTAATCTCGGCATCTTCGATTGGGGATTTTTTGTCATTGATGAGTTTAACTTTTTCCGGAACAATCTCGAGCAAAGTAACTTCGTTATTTTGGGCGAGTAAAGTGGCGAGGCTAAGACCTACATAACCGGCACCGGCAACGGCGATTTTCATGATGTTTTCCTTGTTTGAGACTTGTTTGTATAAATTATAACATATTTTTGGGTTTTTGTCGTAGACTTTAATCGTATTACTTAGGCGCGATTGATTTTTTGTTTATAGTGTGATATAAAAAAAGAATGAATACGGTTTTTCTTTTCGATTTGGATTCTACTGTTACGAAACAGGAGATTTTGCCGACTATTGCTGAAGAGATTGGCAAAAAAGATGAGATGAGGGAGTTGACTGAAAAAACTATGATGGGTGATTTGCCATTTCAGGAAAGTTTTAGGTCAAGGGTTGAACTGTTAAACCAAATTCCAGTCGCTAAGGTGGCGGAGCTGGTTTCGGAAATATCCGTTAATGACGCGATTGTGAAATTCTTAAATGAAAATAAGGAAAATTCTTTTATTGTCACTAGCAATCTCGACGTCTGGATTGAGAAGTTGATGAATAGAATTGGCATGAAAGGGAGATATTATTGTTCGCACGCTAAAGTTGTTGATGATAAGATTGTTGGAATAAAGGAAATTCTTGCCAAAGATTCTGTTCAGGATATGTTGACTTCAAAGGCGAAGATTGTGGCAATAGGGGATGGCAGTAACGATTATGATATGCTTCGAAAAGCCGATGTGAGTGTATCGTTTGGTGGGGTTCGTGAAATTGCACCTGCATTGCTAGACATTTCTGATTATTCGGTTTATGACGAGAATAAGTTATATGAGCTTTTAACGGCTATAAGGAATGAGGAGGACGCTGATGAGTAATAAGACTGTAATTATTTCTTGTGCCGGGATGGGTACGCGTTTAGGGGCTGGCAAGCCAAAGGCACTTATTGATATTGATGGGAAACCACTAATTATAAGAACGTTGGAGATGCTTAATGACGTTGATGATATTAGAGTTGTTGTCGGCTATCAAGCTGAGCGCGTAATTGAAGTCGTGAAGAATTATCGACGAGATGTGGTTTTCGTTTATAATCACGGATATCAACAGAACGGTACTGGTGCTAGTGTGAGCTTGGCAAAAAAATATAGTCGAAAATATATTTTAACTATTGATGGCGATATATTGATACACCCTGATGACATGAAGGAAATTTTATTAAGTGAAACTGAGTTTGTTGGCGTATGTAAGCCGTCTACCGATGATCCTGTTTTGGTTGGAATAAAAGATAATAAGGTCACCAATTTTTATCAAGAAAATGGCCCATATGAGTGGACTGGTGTAACGATGCTTGAATCGCGAAAGCTGACGCCGACGGATGGTCATGTATTGCATCTTGTGGAACAGGTTTTACCTTTGGGCTATAAAATTATTAGAGAAAGAGAAATTGATACACCAAACGACTATAAAAATGCTATTATTTGGGTAGAAAATGGCTATAAAGATTAAAGAAAAAATAAAAAATAGTTTTAAAAAAATTTTGCTGGTTTGTGGGTCGGTTTATAAAATAAAGGATATTATTGTTTTTGAGAGCCATATAGATTATTCGGATAATTCCAGGGCTTTTTATGAATATTTGATTGAACATAATTACAATAAAAAATATAAAATTTATTGGTTTGTAAATGATGCCGCTAAATTTAAGAACAGGGAAATATATAATGTAAAATTTATTACGATGTGGCGATCTGGTGCTAAGAGGACTTTTTTGCAATGGATAAAATATTTCTGGATAGCAAAGAACGCTAAATTTTTGATTTTTAGTAATAGGAATTTATTAAAGATTAATAGAAAATCTAGAACAGTTTGGATTAACCATGGCGTTCCAATAAAAAGCGTAAGGGGACGTCATCAGGTCCCGACTGCTGATATAGATTATCGCGTGGATGCCTCTGAATTTTGCGCAGAACTAGAGATGGACCAAAACGGTTTTAAAAGAAAACAGATTATTGTAGTTGGGAATCCAAGAAACGATGTGTTGTTTGAAGATACTGATACTAATAAGAAAGTAGATGATTTTAATGGGTTTAGTAAAGTTATTTTGTGGCTGCCGACTTTTAGGAAATCAAATAATACCAATCGGGTGGATTCCTCTTTTGAATTTCCGCTCGGGATTCCAGTTATATATGATAAAAAATCTTTAGAAGAATTTAATGATTATCTAAAGAAAAAAAATATTATCTTGGTATTGAAGCCGCATCCAGCACAGGATCTTTCGGTTTTTAGAGCTGCTTCGTTGTCAAATATTGTTATTATAGATGATAAGTATTTAATAGACAGGGATGTTGAGCTGACGGAATTCTATAAGATGGCTGACGCTTTGATTACTGATTACTCTAGTGTATATGTTGACTATTTATTGACGAATAAACCGATAGGCTTTACTCAGGATGATTTTGATAGTTATACGATTGGTTTTTCAATAGAGAACATTCAGGATTATATGCCTGGTCAGAAAATTATGAATATGAAAGATTTGAGGAAGTTTATAGATGATTTGAACAAAGGCGTGGATGAATACAAGGCTGAACGTAAGAGAATTTGTAAAATTTTCAATGCTTTTGAGGACAATAAGTCCTCTGAGCGTTTAGCTCGTAGGCTAAGGATATAATTTATGAGGACGAAAAATATATTGAAGACTTTTTTATATGGCGTCTTATTCACTACGATTATTGCGGTTTTGGGCTTGGTCAAAACGAAAGTTTTGTTGGATAAGCTGGGTGAAGATTATGTCGGGGCGTATCAACTTTTTACACAGCTATTTACTTATTTGTCGCTTGTAGAAGGTGGGATTGGCGCGAGTGTAGCTTTTCATTTGTATGGTCCAGTGCATAAAAAAGATACGAAAAAAATTAATTCAATTTATTTGGGTGCACGAAAGTATTTTTCAATAATAGGCACATTGATAATTATACTCGGTATATTGTTGTCATTTGGTATAATGTTTCTGATTAAGGAAACTTCACTTGAATCATGGTATGTTAGGATTTGTTTTATATTATTTACGATCTCTAGTTCGTTTAATTATTTTACATCAGCACATGCGATTTTGTATGAGTCCGAACAGAAACTATATAAATCTAGTAATTTAAACCACATTTTATCGATATGCGAGAGCATAGCAGCGATTGTGATAGCTATGCTTGGTGGAAAACTTTTATTAATATTGGTTGTTTTCTTGATAATGAGTTTAGTTAAGAACATAATTTTAATATTCAATTCGCGAAAAGACCATCCATCGCTTAAGAAGATTGACAAAAAACTCCCTGTGGATATGAGCTTCAAGAAGGAAGCGAATAATCTGATTATTACAAAGATAAGTTCATTGGTAAATGATAATATTGATATTCTGATTCTATCTAGTTTCATCGGATTGAAACCGGTAGTAGTATATACGGCTTATAACCAAATTGTAAACATGATTGTGCTGATAGTGCAAAGATTGAATTCTGCGCTTCTTCCCAGCGTAGGGAATTTGCTGGTGGCCGAAAAAGGCAAGGCGAGAGAGACTTTTTATGAGTTGAATTCATTGGTATTCTTTATTGGTAGCATGGTAACTGTGCCGCTATTCTATATGTTGAGCGGTTTTATTGGGCTTTGGTATGGCGAAGAATATACGGTGAACAGCTTTACCTGCTTAATGTTCGTGGCTATATTATATATTGGTATTATAAAAATTCCTCTAGAGTCTTATATTAGGGCCTCCGGTCAATTTAAAAATGTCCGGAATTGCGCGATTTTTCAAAGCGTTGCAAATGTGGTGTTATCATTAGCATTGGTTGGCAAGTATGGCATTACAGGTGTGCTTGTAGCAACGGTGATTTCGTTTCTTTTGGGAACGTTTATTACTTTTCCGATGGTGATATGTAAAAAAATAATTAATGATAAAGTAGGGAATTATTATAAAAAGATTTTTAAATATTTAGCTGGGTTGGTGTTGAATATGGTGATATGCTATTTCATTAATCGATTATTCGTAAGTATAAATCTGGCGCAATGGGCAATAAATGGTTTCGCTTTGTTCGTAGCGAGCTTTGTCTTGACGATACTGTTTTATAGATTTACAAAAGAAACAAGCTTCTTAAAACGAGTGAAGTTGCTCACACAGCGTTTTAAGAAGAGCGTCGGGAAGAACTAGAATTGCTTTCTTTCTTGTGGGTTGAAAGAATGGCAAATAGCGAAAGAAATGTCAGGGGTAGAACTTCAATAATATTATAAAACAATCCAAGAAATGCTAACACAATCATTATTGGAACAAGCCCGCGCGACTTAATGTTTTCTTTTATAAAGGATGAAACAAACAATGAAAACATTACGATTCCGATAATTCCGGTTTCCACTAGAATCACAATATATTCGTTGTCTGAATAAAAGTCTTTTGTAATTTCATATTTTTGATAGTGTGGAAGTTCTGTTCTCATACTGCCAGAGCTTCCGAATGTGCCCAAGCCAAAGCCGGCAAGCGGTTTGTCTTGGAAAAGCTCCAAGGCCTTGTTTATTTTGTAAATTCTGCCATCAACCACGTTATTGTTGAACGCTTTGCCGGAAAAAACGTCTACCACCACCCTATTGAAGAATGGGAGTTCTTGGTGGTCACTATGGGCGTTTGCATCAGAAAGACTTTTGGAAACGAAAATTGAGCTTATAATAATAATCAACGAAGCCGTGCCTGCTAATAGTATTTTTGTATTTTTGCTCTTATTCTTGAATGATGTGAGGAATCTGTATATTAAATAGATTACGAAGGCTATAGCACCGCTTCTGGAGGCTGATATGCCTACAGCTATTAAGGCAATCAAGAACATAATGACGGTTAGGACTTTTTCGAAATTATTTTTTTTATCTCGCAAATCAATCATAATATATGTAATAATAGCGAAAGCAGCATATGTGTTGGGATTGTTTAGAAGACTGTATGCTCTCTTGATGTATGTTGAGTAGACAATGTTATTTTTCCAGACTTCAGGGAATAACAGTTCTTTTTCTGAGATTATTTCGATAATTGAGAAAAGTGTTAAGAAAATAGTAATGGCACAAAATGTATAGACGATCTTCTTATATTTGATTTCAACTCCAAGGTTTTTTGTAGAAAAATATAATATATATATTATTGAAATACTTCTTAATTGGAAGATGATATTTGTTAGGTTTACTTGATTTAAAATTGAAATTAAAGTTCCAAGTATCAATATAGAAAATACTATCTTGTCGCCCTTTGAAATTTTTAAATTTTTGTAATTTTTTACAATTACAAAAATGAAAAGCATAAATATCATAATATCAGGGATTATTTTAATATATTCTGTAGTATAGAGGGCTATTATATCGCGAAAACAAACGAAGACTACGAAGAATATGGATAAAATGTTAAATATTATATTATGGTTCTTCGTGGCTGTCGTGTCGATGGATTTTTTATTCAGATTTTTCATAAATTGCCTCATGTAACTTTTGATTTATTCTATCATTAAAATTTTTCGCAGAGAAATTATGATTGTAGTTTCGTGGTGTTTTTAGAAAAGTTTTGATGCCTTCATAAACTCCATTACTGCTATTGTCGCATAAAATACCATAGCCTTGCGACAAAATTTGTTTAGCATCGCCAATGTCGGTCGAGATGATGGGTATTTTTAAGACGCGTGCCTCGTCTATTACAATACCATATCCTTCGTAAGAAGATGAGATAATTATAGCATCGGATTGCAGAAAATATGGAAAAGGGTTTGATTTCGGGCCTAGCATTTTGACGTAGTCTGAAAGCTTGTTGGCATCTATATATTTTTTATATCGTAAATCCTCTTTGCCACTGCCGATTAGAAGGATTTCAAACGTATTGCCCTCGTCCTTTAAGCGTTTGGCGGCTTTTAAAATGCGACTAACTTTTTTGTTTTTGTCATTTTCGTGACGACAGACATTTAAGAGAGTCGTGGTTCGTTTTTGGAAATTAACTGGTTCTTTGCTCTTTTGAACGATATCTAAATAATCGATAAAGTTATTTATGGTAAAAATTTTGCCTTGAAAATTAGGAAAAATTTTTTTGAAAGATTTAGCAGCACTATCTGAGACGCAGATGACTTTTGAAAAATGATTGAATTTTGTTTTCCTGATTAGATGTTTTAGCTGTTTTGGCGAACGAGATTTTAGTAGATCGGTATGGATGAAAATGATATTATTGGTGCTCTCTAATCTGGTTAGTCTAGCAAGCGAACCGTGTTGATATGAGTAGGCAATTGCGCAATCGTATTGATTTCTCGATATTTTTGCTCGGATTATCGAAAAAACTAGATAGAGGATGGCGCGAACTTTTCCAACGATATTCCATTTTTTAGCAATTATATGGTAATTGATGTTTTTTGGGATTTGTTTCAATAGTTTTTGGTCGGTGACATATCCGATTAGAACTGTGATATCGTAGTCGTTGGACAGATTGCTCATATTTAAGAAATTAAGAAAAGAACGTTCCATGCCGCCGATGGAGAGTTTCGAGATGTTGATTTTTAATTTCTTTTTTTTCATTTTAACTTTCGATTTCCGATATTATGTGCTTAATGAATGTGTTAGTATTACTAGAGTATGGCTTCGGTTTAAAATTCTTTATATTTGCAAGAATTTTATCAAGCGAAGTCTTTTCGTCCAATTCGATTAGATGGCCTTTTTTGTCAAAAAGTTCAACAAGCTCTTTTTGGTGGTCATCGACGTGCTCGCCGAACTTTTTGAGACGAGCGCAGGCGATAACTTTTTTGTTATTTTTGAGTGCAGTTAGAACTGAGCCGGTTCCGCCATGGGTGATGACAATATCTGCTTTTTTGATGTAGCTCGTCAGTTGCTCATTGGAGACAAAGTTGAGAACTTCCATTTTATTGCTTTGATAATTTGTGTGCCCAACTTGGGCAATGATTTTTTCATGCGTGTTTGCCTCTTCGACGTAGTCCAATAAACGTGTGAATGGCTCTTTTTGAGTACCTAAAGTTATGAAAATCATCAATAAATGCCTCCAAAATATTTTGCTCTAGGATAAAAGTCTTTCATGTTCTTCCACTGAATTATGAAAGTATCCGCAAAAGGGTAAAGAAAATGTCCAGCTAAAGTCGGAGAAGAGTTTTTTGCAAAACTTTCTATATAAATAACTTTGCGTCTAAAGAACCAGCCAAAAAGACAAAGCGGTATTGCGGTGTGGGTGCCAGTTGTGATAATGACGTCTGGATTGATTGTAGCAAATAAATAAAAAGAGCGGCAGGTATTTATTATTGATTTGAAAAAATATGGAAATGGTTGTTTTCTAGAGCAGTAAAGGACATATTTGATAGGGATCGACGATTTGAGGTGAATAGGAGTTTTTTCGGTGACTAGATATGAATTATAGCGAGAAAAGATTGGGCTTAGAGCCATGATTTGTGTAAGGTGGCCGCCGGCGCTGGCGACAAAAATTACGGTTTGCCTGTCAGATTTCTTGGAATGTCTATTTTTTAGCTTTGCGAAAGAGTTAATAATGAAAATGAGAACATTTGGCAAGATAAAGAGAATAAGATAAATGAAGGCTACGGTAATGGGCGTGTTGTTGTCATTTGCTGGATTGACGATGCTGCGAATGGTATTATATAGGATATATATTGTATATGAAAATATTGCGATTAAAAATGGAGTATATAAAACGCGCTGATGTTTTGTGGTGCTGCGCCAAGACATAAAAGAAATTAATCCTATATAGCAAAATAGATAGTCAATTGCATAATTTATAAAGTGCAAATGATTTGTGCTGAAGAATGAAATGACTGCCATTGTAATGATTAGACATATGAGCAAGAGGATATTTAGTTTTTTACGTTTTCTGTCAAAAAAGGCTAGATATATAGTGGCATAAATTATGAAGATAACGTGGGCGATGGGCACGATGACATCGAGGAAGTGAAGGGCGGTGGTTGATGCAAATACGTCGATTGTCATGCACAATATAAAAATAACTGGTAGTAAGTTTTTTATGATACTACATTTTTCTATTGTTTTTTTCTGTTTAACTTGCCCTATGCCAAGCATTAAAAATCCTTACATTAATATGGCTTTTGCAAAAAATATCCCTTTTTATTATATACTATAATGCGAAAAAAGTGAAGCTGGCGCCACGGAACACGTGTCTATACGAGCCATTTTTTAACAAAAGGTATTTTGTTCATGATAATCGATACGATATATGATAGGGTGAAAATGCAGATAGCAATGATTGGCACCGAGAAGATTGGGTTGAAGGACAGTGTATCAATATGAAAGACAATGCTTAGAACATTCAATATAAGCATATGTATTAAATAAACGCCCAGGCTGCATTTAGAAAGGAAAATTAAGCGTTTTTCGTTTTTTTCGCCCAGTGCATGATTTAGGTGTTTTTTGGCAAATATAAAGATACCTACACTAATTAGCAGAACATTGATTGACAAGTTATTATAAAATAAAATATTCGATTCTTGCAAATGATTTGATAAAATATAGGTAAGTATTATTGAAAAAAATAGGCTGCATAATCCAAGGGCATAAGAGATTATTTCTGTTTTTTTGTTGATTGGTGTATTGTTTAGCAGATAGCCAAGCATGTAATAGCCGCTATAACCCAGGACTAGATTGATTTTCATCATGTCAATGACATCATTTAATAATTCGGAAAGAGAAGGCGCCCAAATCCCAACTAGTTCAATGATTCTTGGAATTAAAAATGAAAAAACTATGGCGAGAAGAACAAAATACCAAGCAAGTTTTTTATTGGTAACTATTTTTCTTAAGAACGGTGTTATTATATATAACCCCATTATCATATATAAAAACCACAAATGTCCAGGAGCTCGGATGAGGTTATAGATGAAATCTTGAGGCGTTTTGATTTTATGTGCGATGACAGAGCTAATTGTATAGATTGTTGACCAAAATAACAATAATATGGCTATGCGTAGAATATTCTTTTTGTATATTTTTTTGAGTGGTTGGTCTTTGCTGAGAAATAGTGCTCCACTAATCATGACAAAAACTGGTACGCCCCACCGCACTAAGCCGTCATAGAAATTAAAGACTGCCCATTCGAATGAGTTTACTTCTATGGAGGTATAATTTTGTGCCGCAACGTGCAAGAACACTACCGCGAAGATTGCAATGATTCTTAGGCGATCAAAATAAATAATCCGATTATTGTTCATTTTTTAAATCTTCTTTTATTTTATTGATAGCTGCGTCTAATGGATCATAAATCTTTTTTGAAATTTTGTCTTTACATTTAGCGTAAATGGCTGGGAGCTCTGTGCACCCAAGTATTATTGGGCAATCATATGCGCTATTGATATATTCAACGAAATTGTCCGCGATTTGACGATCTACTTCGTTTTGCTTTACAGCTTCAATAAAATCACGGAGGATGGAGAAATCTTTTTCTTCAGGGTAAAGAATTTCTATACCGTATTTGCCGAAATAATTTGAATAAATTTTCGTCTCGATAGTCCCTTCTGAGGCTAGGAGAAAAACTTCGTGGTGGCCATCTGATTTGATTTGCTTTCCGAGTTCGTCGATGATGTGGATGACTTTAGGTTTTGCCTCTGGAATTTTAGTATAGACTTCGTCTAGGAAAACGTGAGAAGTGTTGCAAGCTAGAATGACATGGCTGGCCCCATTTTCGATGAGCATACGCATGGATTTTGTAATTTCAGCAACTAGTTCGTCGCGGTTTTCGTCATACAAGATTGCACGGACACGACTGGGCATATCACAACGATTGTCGATAATGATGCGGGGGCGATCCCATTCTTTTTTTGCCGGAAGGGCATCAAGTAAGCGTTTGAAAAAATCAGCTGTAGCATACGAGCCCATGCCACCGATGATTCCTATAATTGGTTTGTCCATAACACTATTATATATCAATAGGTGAGTTTATGGTATAATATTAGCTAGTTATGTCAAAGAATAATAGGCAAAATATTTTGTTTTTGGCAGCATTGGTTTTGATATTTTTGACAGGGACTGTTAGTTTTGTTCGGACTCCGAAGAAAACGTCTGTATCGGAAAATAGAACTCTTGAACAATTTGAGCATTTTACTGTCGGTGGTTTCATGGACGGTAGTTTTCAAGATAATTTTGAGAATGCGCTTTCTGACCAATTTATGTTAAGTGAAAAGATAAGGACAGTTTATGGAAGAGCCATCTCGTCTTTGCCCGCCTTTGGGATTGATCGTATAGCTTGCACTAATCGATATCTTGCTTTGCCGAACAGCGTGGACTCTAAACGTGTTACTTTTAACTGTGAAGATTATATTGTAGTATTGCCTAACACGGTCCAACAACGAGTTTATGATAATATTAAAAAATACAACAAAATTAACACAGAAAACGATGTGTATTATTATTTGATCGAAACTTATAGGACTTATGATTTTGAGAAAGACGAAAATATCGGAGATTATGTGTCTGTCCTTCAGGAGAATTTGAAGGGAAAATATCATCTTGGTTTTATGGAGAATACTGGCTATGATTACCATAAAAAATATTTTTATAAAACTGATCATCATTGGAATTATGAAGGTTCTTATAAGGGTTTTTTGGATATCGTCAAGATGTTTGGCATTGAAAATCCAAGCGAGCCGACTGGTACATTTACGAGCGAGGAATATTTTTATGGTTCGCATGCGCGTACGACTAAGAATTATAGTTATTTAGAGAAGTTTACGATTTATACTTTTGATATTCCTGAACATGATGTTACTATCAATGGGATTGGCGGAAAGAAGTATAATCATTATGCGGAGTTTAGGGATCATGACTATGTGTATAATAGAGATTTGTATTTTTATGCTTATGTTTATGGTAATGATTATGGTGAGATTGTTTTTAATTTTCATCAACCGGACAAACCTAATCTTTTGATTGTCTCCAATTCTTATAGTAATGCCATAAATGAGTTAGTTGCCCAATATTTTAACAAGACTTATGTAGTCGATATGCGGCATTATGAAAAATACGCAAAAACTGAATTTAAATATAGCGAATATATTAAAAAGAACAAGATTGGTAAGACATTGATTCTTGGCAATGATGGTTTTGTGGCGGATACTGAACTTAACCAAGGATTGGAGCTATAATGTTATTTAGCAGTCTAACATTTCTATTCGCGTTTTTGCCAGCGACGTTAATATTGTATTTTCTAGCGAAAGATAAATATAAAAATTATGTTTTACTGGTTGCGTCGTTGGTGTTTTATGCGTGGGGTGAGCCGAAGTATATTATTTTGATGCTTTTGTCGATCATCTTTAACTATTTTATCGCGCGGTTGATTGATAAAAAGCGTAAAAATAAAAAGTTGAGCCGGGCGTTACTTTGGACGGCAGTGATTGTAAATATTGGTGCATTATTTATTTTCAAGTATCTTGATTTTGCGATTTATAATCTTAATCTTGCGTTTAACTTTAACCTTGGGCAGACTAACTTGGCGCTTCCGATTGGCATTTCTTTCTATACGTTCCAGATTTTGTCTTATGTGATTGATGTCTACCGCAAAAAAGTTAAGTTGCAGAAAAACATTTTTACACTTGGGACTTATATCGCACTTTTCCCACAGCTGATTGCTGGTCCGATTGTGCGATATTCGGATGTTGAAAAACAGCTACAAGCGCGGACGCATTCGCTGGATAAATTTTGTGATGGTTTTCGGCGGTTTATTGTGGGCTTCGCGAAGAAGGTGTTGATTGCGAATAACGTGGCGATTATCGCCGATACTGTGTTTAACGATCCGGCGGCACAGGAGCTGGGGCCGGTGGCGATTATTATTGCGCTGCTTGCATATACCTTACAGATTTACTATGATTTCTCTGGCTATAGCGACATGGCGATTGGGCTGGGGAAAATCTTTGGGTTTGACTTTGATGAGAACTTTAATTATCCGTATTCGGCGAGGTCGATTACAGATTTTTGGCGAAGGTGGCACATTTCTTTGACAACTTGGTTCCGCGATTATGTTTACATCCCGCTAGGTGGGAATCGGTGTTCAAAAATAAAGTGGGTGCGCAATTTTGCGATTGTTTGGCTTCTGACGGGGCTTTGGCACGGGGCGAGTTGGAACTTTGTACTGTGGGGTGTGTTCTATATGGTGATTTTACTTTGTGAAAAACAGTTTCTCGGTAAGTGGCTTGAGAAGTTGCCAAAGTTTTTGGCTTGGATTTTGATGTTTGCGGTGGTGAATTTTGGGTGGTTGTTGTTTAGGGTGAATAGTTTGGGTGATTTGGGATACGTGGCGAATGCGTTTTTCCATCCAGGAGCTTCGACGGCGGATTTCTTAGCGCATAATTTCTCGATTATACCGTATGTGAATTTTATGATTATTGGACTAATTTTTATGTTCCCGGTGGGGAAGCGGTTCAAAAAGTGGTTGCTCAAATTTAAATTTGGGCGATTGGTGCTGGATTTGATTTTGATTTTGCTATTTGTGCTCGGAATTTGTGCGCTGGTGAATAGCTCGTATAATCCGTTTATTTACTTTAGGTTTTAATTTGCGTATGAGCATTTAAAAAAAGAAGTCTTGCTGACTTCATTGAAACTTCTTTTTTGTGGTGCGAATGAAGAGACTCTAACTCTCGACCTCTTCCTTGGCAAGGAAGCGCTCTAAACAACTGAGCTACATTCGCACGTTCGCGTGTTTAATCGCGATATGTATATTATAGCAAAAAAAAATAAAAAAGCAATACAGGGAGGTGCGTGATATAATTGTTTTATGAATCTATCTAATACTGCGATAAATAAAATTGGCGATACTATACGTCGTGGCATTAAAGACGTCGAATATGAAGATTCAGTTGATGCTTTGAATGTCTGGCGGGAAGCGCACGTGAAGTTGATGGACGAATATTATGATAAGTGTGTAAGGATTATGCTAACTGACGAATCGACAAGAAATATAATCGTTGCGCAAAGGCTAAAGAGGCTGCCGACGATTATTGGAAAGTTAAATCGTTTTAAGACAATGAGATTATCGAGCATGCAGGATATTGCTGGCGTTAGGATGATTGTGCGAGATATGGACCAGCTAGCCGAAGTTGAGAAAATCATTCGCAAATGGAAGAACTTTGAACGAGTGCGAGACTATATCAATGATCCAAAGTCGGATGGATATCGTTGCAAACATTTCATTTTTAAAAAAGATGGCATGTATGTTGAAATTCAGCTCAGAACACAGATGCAGCATATTTGGGCTACATCGGTGGAAACCGTGGACATATTTCGCAGTTCCTCGATGAAATTTGGTGGCGGTGAAACATATTGGCGCGATTTCTTTCGGCAAACATCTTCGGCATTTGCGATTGCGGAAGGAACAAACCCAGTTCGATGCTACAGCGGGAAGAGTTTAAACGAAATCTGCACTCTATTAAAGGAGACGATGGATGAACATAGAATTGGCCAGTCACTTAACGCTATAGAAATTACTAAGTTGATTTCCGTGGATGAACATATTGAGAAGAACGCATATTATTTAGTTTTAGATTTGGATTTTAATAAAAAGACATGCTATGTTGCTAGTTTTAAAGAGCCGGAATACGATTTGGCTGTTCGGGAATATCAAACTTTGGAACGAAAGCTTGACCAGGGCAAGAGCGTAGTCTTGGTTTCCGTTAGTGATATAAAGAGATTAGATGAGGCATATCCTAATTATTTTCTTAATTTGCGTTTTTTTAACGAATCTATAAAATTTATGCTTGAAATGAATAAGAAAAGAGGTTAAAATAGTAAGTAATGAATATGAAAGAAGTAAAAAAAATTATATCCGAGGCTTTTGAGCGTGATAAAAAGGTTGAGGATAGAAGAACGCTAAAGAAGTAGAACCTAGCGTTTAAGCATTGACTTTTTGGGGGAAATGTGGTATAATTGGGGCATATGAGTGATTTTGGGATTCCTCTGTTAATTATAGCGATGTTGGCGATTCTTGCAGTGGATGTTTTTAGCGTTTCCTATCTTAAAACGGCGCTGCTTGATATGCGAATGCGGAAGCCAGGGTTCTTTATTGGCTCGGCAGGGATTTGCGTGGCATCGATTATTCTGTCTCTGATTATGGCAGGGGCGTTTTTGCAAAGTCCGGTGAAGGCGGAAACTACGGAAGTGCCGAAAGCGGGGACGGTTCAGGAAGAAGTTGAAGAGGAAACGAAACAAAATGAACTGGAAGAGCCAGAAGAGCCGGAAGCAAAAGAGCCGGAACTAACGCAAGCGACAGCAGTAACGTCGACGACTGTTACGGCGCCGACAGTGTCAGCGAATGTGCCGGCAGCGCCAGCTGCGCAGGCGACATTAAATACGCAGGCGACTGTGCCGACCTTTGACGTCTGGCGGGGTTATTACAAAAATTTCACTTATAATTTTATCGAAATTACAAACGGCACGCCGTATGCTTATATGCCAACAAACCGTGGCAATTTTCAAAGCGACTTAAACAACATTGTCGCAAACAGAGAGGGTGGCAATATCATCATCATGGCGAACGCGAGCGTTTATAACACCACTACCACAGACCCGCTCGGGACGACGATTCAAAACCAGAAAATCATAGCGCAAAATGGCGGTTCAAACTGGACGCTAGTGGTGGACGAGGCGGGGAACGTGGGCTACGTAAAGGGCGCGGTGAATGGCACGACAACAGACTATATCGACGCGAAAACTGGCGCGACAGTGAAAAATCGTAAAATCGTGTCGGCGGTCTATGCGTTTGTGCCGTTTATGCTAAATGGCAAAGCGCAAGAAGAATACAGGGGCAATTATCAAAATGCTTACCGTGCGCGGCAGATTTTCTGCGTGAAGCAAAACTCTTATATCATTATCACTAACACCGGCGAAGGCGAAACGGGTGGCGGGTGGAACTTTGATGACATGGTGCAGGTAGCGAATTATCGCGGTTGTTTATCGGCATTTAACCTTGATGGTGGCGGTTCGACGGCGACGGCCTATCGGACGACGTTAAATAAAAACTTTTCGATTTTAGCTACGACCGAGCGTCACGACCCGACTTTTATCGTGTTTACGGCAGACAACCTGGCGCCGCGTGGAAAATAGACGCACGCAAAAATAAGTGATATAATGGACTTATAACTAAATAAGGAGTGGCAATGAGTCCAGTTTTAATAGTAATTATTGTAATCGTGGCCATACTGGCGGTGGTGGGAGCGATTGCGGGGATATATAACGGCTTGGTGAGCCTGAACGAGCGTGTAAACGAGGCCTGGAGCGATATTACGGTGCAACTCAAATACCGCGCGGATTTGATTCCGAACGTGGTTGAGACCGTGAAGGGCTATGCGAAGCACGAAAAAGAAACGTTCGAGATGGTGACGAGTGCGCGGTCGGCAGTGATGGGTGCGAAGACCGTGAAGCAAGCGGCGGAAGCTGAAAAAGAGATGCAATCGGCGCTCGGGCGGATTTTTGCGATTGCAGAGGCTTATCCGGAGCTCAAGGCAAACGAAAACTTTAAGACTTTGCAGACACAACTTCAAGATGTGGAAGATAAGATTCAGGCGGCACGCAGATTTTACAACGCAGGCGCAAAAGAGCTGAACACGAAGATTAAGACTTTCCCGGCTAATATTATTAACAATATGTTCGGGCATTTTAAGAAGCGCGAGTATTTTGAGGTAGCGGAAAGCGAAAAGGCGAAAATTGAGAAAGCGCCTGAAGTAAAGTTCTAGTCGCTAAAGGACAAGATGTATAAGCAGATTGCTGAGAACAAACGCCGAACCGTAATTATTATCATCGCTTTTGTGTTGATGATTGGGCTGATTGCGGCGGTGTTTGCTTGGTTTTATAATGACCCGTGGATTGCGGTTTGGACGATTTTGGTGGCGATGATTTATGCTGCGGTGCAGTATTATGCGTCTGGAACGATTGCAATGACGATGACGGGGGCGAGGGAAATTGAGAAAAAAGATAATCCGCGGCTCTATAATATCGTGGAGAATTTGTCGATTACGACGGGCTTGCCGATGCCGAAGGTTTATGTGATTGAAGACGCAGCGCCGAATGCGTTTGCGACGGGGCGCGACCCGAAGCACGCGATGGTGGCGGCGACTACGGGACTGATGGATATCATGAACGACAAGGAGCTGACGGCGGTGATGGCGCACGAGATGTCGCATGTGAAGAACTATGATATTCGGGTGTCGATGATTGTGTTTGGGCTGGTGTGTGTGATTGGGCTGATTTCAGACGTGGCATATCGGATGATGTTTTATGGAAATCGGCGGAGGAATGAGGAAGGTAGCCCGATGGGATATGTTTTGATTATGCTGGCGGCGATTTTGTCGCCGATTCTGGCGGCACTTGCGCAGATGGCGGTGTCGCGGCAACGGGAATATCTGGCGGATGCATCGGCGGTGAATATTACGCGCTATCCAGAAGGGATGATTGATGCGCTGAAAAAGTTGCAAAACCATAGCCAGCCAATGAAAAATCAGAATGTGGCGGCGGCGCCGATGTATATTAACGATCCGCTGCGTAAGGGATTTTTCAATAATTTGCTCAGCACGCACCCGCCGCTTGAAAAACGCATAGAAAGACTTGAGAATGGCAAGAAAAACTTCTAAATTGAGGCTGGTTTGGAATAAAATCTGGTCTAGAAGATGGCGTTTTAGTGCTCATAAAACTTTTCGTAGGTCTTATCGCGAAGATTATAAACGCGATTTGGAAGTGCCGGGGATGATGGCGCACATTTTTAAAACTTTTAAAGTGATTTTTAAGAACTGGAAGATGTTTTTGCCGCTTTTGATTTTGTCGGTGGTGATGGGCGTGGTGTTTGTGGGGCTGATGAGTGAGAGCACTTACCAGCAATTTCAAACCGTGTTAGACCAAACGACGGCGGAGATGGGGAGTGGCGATATTGGCGTGATGGGGAAGGCGGGACTACTCCTGATTTCGACTGTGACGACGGGCGGGCTCTCGGGCAGCTCAAATGAAGCGGCAACGGTGTTCGCGGTTTTGATATTTTTGATGATTTGGCTGGTGACGATATTTTTGCTCCGGCACATTATGGCGGGGAAAAAGGTGAAGTTTCGCGATGCGCTATATAATTCAATGTCGCCGCTGGTGTCTTCTTTGGTGGTTTTTGTAGTAGCGGTTTTGCAGTGTATTCCAATTTTTATCTTTATCGTGGCGCTGTCGGCGGCAGTGCAGACGGAGTTTTTGGCGACGCCGTTTTATGCGTTGGTATTTTTTATTTTCTCGGCGCTGCTGCTTCTGCTATCAGGATATTTATTGTCGTCGAGCTTGATGGCGTTTGTGGCGGTGAGCGCGCCGGGGTTATATCCGGGGAAGGCGCTCCGGACGGCGGCGGAGCTGATGCAGGGGCGGAGAATTCGGTTCATTTTGCGGCTTGTAGCTTTAATTTTGGCGCTCGCGGTGATGTGGGTGGTGGTGATGTTGCCGGTGATTATGTTTGACCTCTTCATGAAGCAATTTGAGTGGACGAGCCAGATTCCGTTTGTGCCGATTTGCCTTCTCATCGTGACCTGTTTTACGGGGATTTATATCACGGCATATCTATATATATATTATAGATGGATGTTAGGTTACGACGGAAAGGAAGAAAAATGACAAAAAGTGAAGCTGAGGCAAGGATTTTAAAGCTGCGCGAGCTGATAAATGATTATCGGTATCATTATCATGTTTTGGACGAGTCGATTATGAGCGAGGCGGCGGCGGATTCGTTGAAACACGAGCTCGCGACACTCGAGGCAGAATACCCGGAGCTCATAACGCCAGACTCGCCGACACAACGGGTAGCAGGAAAGCCACTGGATAAGTTTGAGAAAGTTAAACATGAAAAACGGATGATTTCGCTTGCGGACGTGTTTTCGCGCGAAGAAATTTTGGACTGGATTTCTCGGAATGAAAAGCTAATTCCGGGCGGGAAAATTAAAGAGTTTTTTACGGATATTAAAATGGATGGGTTGGCGTGCTCGCTAAAATATAAAAATGGACTTTTAGTGCAAGCAGCGACGCGTGGCGATGGGCTAGTTGGCGAAAATGTAACATTAAATATAAAAACTATTGAAAATATTCCACTCAGACTTGCAATATCTGAAACCGAAGCCCCTGAGTTAGCGCTCCGGGGCGCTAGCCCAAGTCTTACTAACTCAGGAACTTCGGCTTCAGATGAGATTGAAGTTAGGGGGGAAGTGATTATCTTTAAGAAAGATTTTGAGAAACTGAAGGGCGAGTTTGCGAATCCGCGAAATCTCGCTGCGGGATCAATTCGGCAGTTAGACCCGAAAGTGGCGGCGAGCCGACCGCTCCGCTTTATCGCATATGATTTAGTGACGCCAGATATGCCGACTTGGCATGAAGCCTACGAAGAGTTAAGGCGACTGGGGTTTCAGACGTCGAATGAAGACCGGGTGTTTTTGGCGAGCGAGAAAAAGGAGCTGTTTTCTTATATTGATAAGCTGGACGAATATCGCAAGGGTTTGCCGTTTAATACGGACGGAATGGTGATTAAGATTAATGATCGGAAGGTTTATGATGAGCTTGGGATTGTGGGGAAGACACCGCGCGGGGCGGTAGCATTTAAGTTCCCAGCGGAGGAAGCGACGACGAAAGTGCGTGATATTGTGATTTCGATTGGGCGGACGGGGGCGGCGACGCCGGTGGCGCTGTTTGACCCGGTGCAAGTGGCGGGGACGACGGTGCGGCACGCGTCGCTTCATAATGCGGATGAGATTGCACGGCTGGATGTGCGGATTGGTGACACGGTGATTATTTATAAGGCGGGTGATATTATTCCGCAGGTGAAGGAAGTTTTGACGGCGCTTCGTCCGGAGGGGACGGAAAAATATAATTTTGAAAGGGCGCTTGCAAAACAATACCCGGAATTAGAATTTGAGCGGCCGGAAGGCGAGGCGGTGTATCGGGTGAAAGGCGAAAGTTCAGATTTGATTTTGAAGCGGGCGGTGGAATATTATGCGAGCAAACCAGCACTGAATATTGAAGGATTAGGCGAGAAGAACGTAGAGGCTTTGATAAATAGTGGAATGGTGAAGTCGATTGCAGATTTGTATCGGCTGAAGGCGACAGAGGTTATGAGACTTGAAAGGTTTGGGGAGCTTTCGGCGCAAAACTTGGTGGAGGCGATTGAGAAATCGAAGACGCCAACACTTGCGAAATTTATTACGGCGCTGGGGATTCGGCACGTGGGGGCGCAAACGGCGAATAGTTTGGCGCGGAAGTTTGGAGATTTGGAGAACCTGAAAAATGCGACGGAAGCGGATTTGCTGGAAATCCCGGACATTGGCGAAGTGGTGGCGGAGTCGATCTCGGCGTGGTTTTCGGATGAGGATAATTTGAAACTGCTAGAGGATTTGCAAAAACTTGGCGTAAAGCCGCAAGAAGAAACGAATAAAGAGTTGCCGCTGGCGGGGAAGTCGTATGTGGTGACGGGGACTTTGGCGAGCATGGGGCGCGAAGAAGCGGAAGATAAACTCCGGGAACTTGGGGCGACAGTGACTTCGGGCGTGACGAAAACCACGACGGCACTGATTACGGGCGAAAAGCCAGGGAAGTCAAAAACCGACAAGGCGGATAAACTTGGCATTGGGCGAATGAGCGAAGCGGAGTTTTTGAAGTTAATCGGAGCATAACTTAAGGCATAGGAAAATCCCCCGCGCGAGGCGGGGGATTTATAGTGTTCCGTTAATACGGCGATGCGAGAGAATGGTCCCAGTTAGCGCCGTCCTTGCTGGGACGCAGATAGACTTTACCATCCTGGATCCACATCCAGGAATGAGTCTTCGGCAAAACGCGCCCGACGTTCTTATTGCTGCTATAGGTTTCCACGTATTTGCGGAAGAGCACGTCTTTTGCGATTTGCAGAGCTTCTTTGCCGGTGGCAGTAGTGAGGTCGGCATCTTTGTCGTAGTCCTCGAACTTCTTGAGAGCGGTGGACATATCGCCACCACCTTTGCAGTTCAAGAGGCACCACGCCAGTTCGGCGCGCTGCTCAACGCTGCCGTCGGTCAGGTTCGCATAGGACAAGATGAACCTAGCCACGGTTTGGGCCTCAGAGGTGCTGACGTAATTGTCAACATCGGTGATGATGCCGGCCCAGAGCTTCTTGCCAGCGTAGGTCTCGTAGTTTTTGGCCTTTTCGCCGGTAATGCGGTTGCCCCATTTGTCGAACCTGTAGTAGTAGCCGGTGTTTTCGTTCAGGTACCAGAAGTAGGTGCCGTCGAAATAGCTGCCGTCCGAGTTGATTGTGCCGCTTGCGACGTTCAGTTTGTAATACTGTTTCGTGCGGCCGCTGTAGTAGTAGCTGTCGGTGACGGATGTGTCGCCTTCTTCGAGGGCGAAGATGTCTTGCATGACCTTAATGGCCGCGCTGTCTTCGCCGTAGCCCATGGCACGAGCGCCATCGGCGAGGGCGTGGGCTTGCTCTTGGCGCTTGGTCCAGTTTGAGGCGGCGTTCGCCACGACGGGCGTCAGCGCCAGAACCAAAACAGCGACCAGAGCGAGTGCGATGAAACGAGTTTTCTTTTTCATGATTTTCATTCCTCCCCAATATAAAATCAATTTTTCGGAACACTATGTGAAGGTGCAGGGATTGCAAAAACAACCCCCATGCTTTTATTATAGCACACTTATGCTAAAAAGTCAATAGAAAGCCTAGACGTTGCGGATACGGATGGTGTCAGTGCCGACTTTGTCGCGGTCACCAGAGACGATAACGGCGAGCAGGTCTTTTTCGCCGTCTTTAGTTTTGAGATAGCCGCTGTTTTTCAGTTCGCGGGCGAGTTCAAAGCCGAACTCTTCAGAGTAAGGGCGGACGAAGGCCGAGTTGGCGTAAATTAAGGCGAGTTGGTTAGCAACGCGTTCGTTTGCGGTGACGGTTACGATTGGGAGGTTTGGGCGCTCGGCGGCCATGGCCATGGCGGTAGCGCCAGAGGCGGTTTGGCAGATGATCACGTCAGCATCGATTTTTTCAGCGAGGCGAGCGGCAGCGGTGGAAATGGCGCCATAGACATTGCTGGCGCTAGATTTTTCACGAGAAATGGCAGCGACGCGCGAGTGATTTTGGGTGTAGAGAATGACTTTTTTCATCTCTTTGATGGCTTCGATTGGGTAAGAACCATTGGCGGTTTCGTCGGAAAGCATGACGACGTCAGCGCCCTGGATGACAGCGGTGGCAACGTCGGAAACTTCGGCCCGGGTCGGCTCGGGCGAATCAACCATGGAAGAGAGCATTTGGGTGGCGACGATGCAGAGTTTGCCGTAGGTGCGGCAGAGGGCGATGAGCTTGCGCTGGACAATCGGGACGACTTCGGCGCCGGCTTCGACCGCCATGTCGCCGCGGGCAACCATGATGCCGTCGGCAGCTTTAACGATGGCCTCGAGGTTTTCGTCGGAGGCGATGGCTTTTTTGGTTTCGATTTTGGCGATGACTTTGGCGGTGCTGCCGTAGGAAAGTAAGAGCTGTTTCAATCTTTCGATGTCGTTGGCGGATTGGACAAAAGAGAGGGAAACATAGTCGAAATCTTGACTGGCGCCATATTCGATGTCGTGCAGGTCTTTTTCAGTTAAAATGTCGCCGCCGAAATCGGTGTCGGGCAGGTTCAGGCCCTTTTTCGACATGATGAAACCGTCGTTTTTAATTTCGACTTTAATAGCCGTGGCGCTGACGATTTCGGAAACTACGGCTTTAACTTTGCCGTCGAACATGGAAATTGGCTCGCCGGGCTTGACCTTTTCGGCGAGATTGTATTGAACCGGAACGGTGAGACCGCCGGTGTGTTCAAAATCAGGATGCGACTCAAGGATGAGTTCGTCACCTTTATGCAAATCGAGATGGTTGTCTTTCAGGATGCCGAGGCGAATTTTTGGGCCTTGGAGGTCTTGCAGAATGGCGACGCTGCGGCCTTTTTTCTCGGCGGCGGCGCGAATCCATTTGATTTGTTCGTCGCGCTCGGCGTCGGAGCCGTGCGAGCAGTTTAGACGGCAGCCATTGGCGCCGGCCATGATGGCGGCTTCAATAAGTTCAGGGGTGTTTGTAGCAGGGCCGATAGTGGCCAAGATTTTTGTGCGCTTAAAAAGTTTACTCATATATAATATATATTAGCACATTTTATAGTTTTTATGGTAAAATATTGGTATGGGTACCGTTAAAAATAAAAAATCTTCGAAAATACACACGAAAAATCCGGTGACGCGCCTGAAGCGCAATTTGAAGAAGAAGGAACATGACCGCAAGGTCTTTTTGATTTTGAAACGAGTGGTACTGGCGGTGATTGTGCTGGCGATGTTGGCGGTGGTTCTGGCGCTTTTGTTCATCAATTTTACGAAGCCAGAGAAGGTAGTGACGGAAAAAATTGAGGCGACGGTGGCGGACTATTACGAAAATTATTTTTACGATCGCATTAAGGACTATAGCAACTTGGACAATTATGTCGAGAATGGCTTTTCGAAAGTAACGCTTCGACAGCTTTTACTGTTTGATAGTGAGCGGCACGCGGACGCGTCGAGCTTGCTCAATGAATATTGTGATAGCGAGGCGACGTATGTGCGGATTTATCCAGAGGCGCCGTTTGGCAGAACGGATTACCACGTGGATTATCACTATGCTTGCACGTTTTAAGATTTTTTGATATAATAGTTTCGTGGTCTCTTAGTATAACGGTTAGTACAACGGGTTTTCATCCCGTCAACGCGGGTTCGACTCCCGCAGAGATCACCACGACCTTGGGGAGGCCTTTTTTTAATGAAAAAAGTATTGTCATTTTTTACCATGTGCGTTATAATCTACTTGTAACATTTCAAAAATTATAACTGCAAGTGAGGTGAAAATGCCAAAGGTCATACATAAAAATTTTACGGAAAGATACATAGTTGGTGGTCTGATGCTGGCGTGCTTGGTCGCGACTTTGTTTTTGATTGGCTTTCCGACGACTTCGGCAGCGCGTTGGGTAAACGCCACCGCTTCGATTACGGTGGAGTCGACTTGTTCGATGACGGCGACAGTGAACACGGCGCACACGGCGACTTTAGTCAACGGCATTTACTCCGGCTCTTACACCACAAATAACACCAAGCCATACGAAGAGGGCATCGGTGAAACGACGATTCAAACTTTCTGTAATGACCAGAATGGTTACGCAATCTACGCAATTGGCTTCACGAATGACACACTTGGGAATACGGTTTTGCAAGGTGCGGGTCTCAGCTCGACCTATGACATCGCGACGGGCACGGCAACCAGCGGGACGGCGGGCAACGACGTCTCGAACTGGGCGATGAAGGTGACGGCGGTGGCTTCGGATGCGAACAATACTTATACGCCAAGCATCCAAAACGGTTTTAGCTCTTTTTCGGCAGTGCCAAGTAGTTATACGAAGGTAGCGAAGCTTGATAAAGCAACAGATGCCAAGGCGGGTACCAACCTCGGTTCAACGATTAAAACGACCTATGCAGCTTACATTTCTAACACACAGCCGGCGGGAACTTACACGGGGCAGGTGAAATACGTGTTGGTGCATCCGAACCTTTCGGCGGCGCCAGATACGCTCGTGATGCAAGAGATTGCAGATTGGAAAGGCACGGTATTGGCTGGAGAGCAAGTGACGGCGGTGGACAATCGCGACGGTAGCACTTATACGGTGACTTTGATGGATGATGGTAATGTTTGGATGACGCAGAACTTGGATTTGAAAATCGGTGGAACGTATAACAACAATCCGATTGTCTTGACTTCGCAAAATACGGATCTTAGGCAATATGATACGAACGGCGACGGGACGGGGACGGTCTTCTCGGGATATTCGTATGACGGTAGTGTGATTACTTGGACGCCGACGGATGCGACCTTGACCGGGACGCCAGCAACGATCACTTTCCCGACTTCCGGGACGTCTGGCACGGTGAGTGGTTGGAGCAATACGAACACCGGTGCGAAGATGGCGGAAGGTGCGGATACGATTATGTATCAAGGTACGCGCTACATTACGGATGAAACCAGCACGGCTCTAGCGAAATGTGAAGCGGCTAACCACACCGAGGCGGAATGTGTCCACGGGCGCGTGGGTAACTACTATAACTGGACAGCGGCAGTGGCGATGAATAACACCAGTTCTTATAGTACGGATTATACCGTGATGCCGAACTCAATTTGCCCAGCGGGGTGGAGACTTCCGAACGGTCCAACTAGTAGTTCAACGATTTCGGACTTCAACACGCTCTTCAAGGCCTTTGGTATTACGAGCGGTGATGATTATGGCACTGGGTCTAGCTCGATTAACGTGGGTTATAACTCGGGGATGTTTAGCAAGATGGAAACTTCGCCGCTTTATTTCGCTCGGTCGGGCCTCGTCAGTGACACGACGTTGTACAATTTCAGCACGAGCGGCTACTACTGGTCCTCTACGGTCCGCGGTGGTAGCTACGCCTACTACCTGGTCTACAATTCTACTGGGTTGTACCCGGCGGACAGGAACAGTCGCGTCGTCGGGAGGTCTGTGCGCTGTATCGCGCGTTAGGTCCCGCCTCGCTGTTTGGTTTGTAGCCTCTTTCCTCTCTTTCGCGACTCCATTGTGCCGGAAAAAGAACCTTGAATGTTCTGATTCTGCACGCTGGAGCCGCTTTTTGTGCGGCAAGAAAAGACTCGCCTTGAAAATGTGAACTGGAGCTTTGGAACGGAGATGTTTGGGAGAGCTTTGCCTCGAAAAAACTGACGAGAAGAGAAAAATAGGACCAGGGAACTTTTGAACTAACCTTTGCGGAATAGGACCGTCGGCGCCCCGCGGACTTTTCCACAACTCGCGCGGAAATTATTTCCGTGATATAATGAAAATGTAGGGGGGTCGTCAGGGAAAACCACTAGGTGCGCTCCACACAACCACCGTAGTAGGATTAAATTCCGAAGTGATTACCCCGGTAGACGGCAAAGGCACAATGGAGTCGGATGGGTTCACTCCTTTCGGGGAGTTCAATTAAAAGCTTTTTATCCCAAGGGTTAAAAAGCGGTCTAGATTCCCTAAGTTTCCGCTTGTTTGGCGTATATTCGCTCGGTCGGGCAACGTCAATGACACGACGTTGAACAATTTCAGCACGAACGGCAACTACTGGTCCTCTACGGTCCGCGATGGTAGCAACGCCTACAACCTGAACTACAATTCTACTGAATTGTATCCGGCGAACAGGAACAATCGCAACAACGGGAGGTCTGTGCGCTGTATCGCGCGTTAGGTCCCGCCTCGCTGTTTGGTTTGTAGCCTCTTTCCTCTCTTTCGCGACTCCATTTCTACCTTGAAAAGTGGTATAATGAGACCATGAAGATGAGAACGATTAAAGATATTGATATTAAAGATAAAACTGTTTTGGTGCGGGCGGATTTTAACGTGCCGATTTTTGATGGGCGGGTCGAAAGTGATTTGAGGATTCGGGCGGTGGTGCCGACGTTGGAGCTTTTGCGCGAACATGGTGCGAAGAAGATTATTATAATTTCGCACCTGGGGCGACCGAAAGGATGGGATGAGGAATTATCTTTGGCGCCGGTGGCGGAAGTTTTAGATGAGTTAGTGGGGAAAGTGCGGTTCGTGCCGGAAGTTTATGGGATAGGAGTGGAGGAAGCAGTGGCGACGATGGGGACAGGCGAGATTTTAGTGTTAGAAAATTTGCGGTTTTTTCCGGGCGAAGAAAAAAATTCACGCGAGTTTGCGGAAAAAATTGTGCAAGCGACGGGTGCGGAGATTTTTGTGCAAGACGGATTTGCGGTTTTGCACCGGGCACACGCTTCGACAGCGGCGATTACGGAGCTGTTGCCGTCTTACGCAGGGCTTTTAGTAGAGAAAGAGGTTTTGAACTTTGAAAAAGTTTTAGAAGCGCCGGCGCGGCCGCTAGTTGTGGTGATTGGCGGGGCGAAAGTGGAAGATAAAGCGCCGCTGATTGAGAAGTTCTTGGGGCTAGCAGATAAAATCGTGGTGGGGGGGAAGATTGCGGCGGATGGATACGAGGCGGAGTCGGATAAGATTTATGTGGCGGAGGATTTTGACGAAACGAGAGCGGGCAGGAGAATGGATATAGGGCCGGTGGCGACGAGTAAAATTGCGGATTTAATTAAAGATGCTAAAACTGTGATTTGGAACGGGTTGCTCGGTAAGGCAGAAGATCCGGCTTATGCGACGGCGTCAACGATCGTGGCGGAGGTGATGGGGGAGAAAACGGGAGCAGAAACGGTGATTTGCGGTGGTGATACGACTGGTTTTGTGGAGAATTTAATGCTATATCATCCGGAGTTAGAATATTCTCTGATTTCTACGGGCGGAGGTGCGAGTCTAGAATTTCTGCTCGGAAAAGAACTGCCGGGGCTTGTGCCATTATTCATCTCGTGATATAATTTTATTATGAAAAAATCGAAGACTTACCAACAAGTGATTGGCGAGACGATTGAGCAGATGCGAACGGAAAAAGGCTGGACGCAGGGGGAATTGGCGGCGGCCGTGGGGACGAGCCAATCTGCGATTCATCGTGTCGAAAAAGGCGGGCAGAATATCTCGCTCGAAATGATTAAAAAGTTGTCTGAGGCGCTAGGAAACCAAATTCTCTCTATAAATGACTCGGTTTCGCAGAGTTATCGGATTCGGGGCGGGAAAGAATTATCTGGTGAGATTACGGTAAATACGTCGAAAAACGCGGCGGTGGCGCTGCTCTCGGCGGCGCTTCTAAACTCTGGGACGACAGTTTTACGTCGGGTGGCGCGGATTGAAGAAGTGTTTAGGATTATTGAAGTTTTGGAGTCAATTGGTGTGAAATGTCGCTGGAAAAACCGCCATCGTGACCTTGAAATTATATCACCACGTGAATTAAAAATGGACGAAATGGACATTGAAGCGGCGCGGAAAACGCGGTCGATTATTATGTTCTTGGGACCGCTGCTCCATCGTTTTTCGCATTTTCGGATTCCGTATGCGGGTGGGTGTTCGCTCGGGACGCGGACGGTGAATCCGCACATCCAGGCTTTGAAGTCGTTTGGACTGGACGTGGATGCGGAGTGCAACAGTGGGTTTTATGAAGTTTCGGTGCGAGAGGAGACTTTGCATAAATATACGGATCGTTATATTGTTTTGACGGAGCGGGGCGATACGGTGACGGAAAATGTGCTGATGGCGGCGGCTTTGTCTCCTGGGCGGACGACGATTGTGGGTGCTTCGCCGAATTACATGGTGCAAGACCTTTGTTTCTTTTTGGAAAAGTTGGGAGTGAAGATTCAGGGCATCGGGACGACGACTTTAACGGTGCGGGGGCGGTCGGAAATTAACGAGAGCATTGAATATGCAGTGTCGGAAGACCCGATTGAGGCGATGAGTTTTATTGCGGCGGGGCTAGTGACGAAGTCGGAGATTCGGGTTCTCCGAGCGCCGATTGAATTTTTGGAAATTGAACTTGAGGTTCTGAAGAATATGAATGCGCAGATTGAAAAGTCGGAGGAATATTTGTCGGCAAATGAGCGGACGCGGCTGGTGGATTTGACTATTCACAAGTCAGAGCTAGTGGCGCCGGTGGATAAGATTCACCCGATGCCGTTCCCGGGGCTGAACATTGATAATTTGCCGTTTTTCTCGGTAATTGCGGCGGTGGCGAAGGGGCGTACGATGATTCACGACTGGGTGTTTGAAAACCGGGCGATTTATACGACGGAACTTTCGAATTTGAATGCGAAGATTGAACTATTGGACGCGCACCGCGTGTATATTGAAGGGCCGACAAATTGGCGGCCAGCGGAAATGGTGGCGCCGCAAGCTCTCAGGCCGGCAGTGGTGGTTTTGATTGGGATGTTAGCCGCGCCGGGAACGTCGATTTTACGCAATGTTTATTCAATTAACCGGGGCTACCAAGATTTTGCGGCCAGACTCAGGCATTTAGGGGCTGACATAACGCCTTTAACTGGTATATAATATATAGATGGACATTTTAGACGGTTTAAATTCGCGCCAAAAGGAAGCGGTGGAGACTCTAGAGGGGCCGCTTTTGATTTTGGCGGGAGCGGGATCAGGAAAAACCAAAACTTTGACCTGCAGGATTGCGAATTTGCTAGCGCACGGAGTGCGGCCAGGGAGCATTTTGGCGGTAACGTTTACGAATAAAGCCGCGCGGGAGATGCGTGAGAGACTGGGGATGGCGCTACCGTTTATGGGAACGTTCCACGGGATTTGCGTGAAGATTCTGCGGATTGAGGCGGAGGCGGCGGGGCTGGCGCGCAGCTTTGTGATTTATGATGCGGATGACCAAGTTTCTTTGATTCGGCGGGTGATGAAAAATTTGAAGTTGTCTGAAAATAAGGCTTTGAAGCCGAAATCGGTGCAGGCGGTGATTTCGGGTGAAAAAAATAAGGGGAATGGGCCGGAAGAATATGCGGCGAGCGCGTTTTATCCGAATCAGCGCGATATTGCGAAGATTTTTCGGGTTTATGAGGAGGAGAAAGAGAAGGCGGGGGCGCTGGATTTTGATGATTTATTGACGCGGACGCTGGAATTATTTAGTAAAAACTTTGCGGTGCGAGCAAAGTGGCAGAAAAAGTTTGAACATATTTTAATTGATGAGTATCAAGATACGAATTTAGTGCAATATCAGTTGGTGCGGCTGCTTGTGAACGAAAAGCGGAATATTTGCGTGGTGGGGGACGATTGGCAGTCGATTTATTCGTGGCGGGGAGCGGATTTTACGAATATTCTGCATTTTGAGCGGGATTTTCCGGGAGCGAAGGTGATTAAGTTGGAACAAAATTATCGTTCGACGGGGAATATCTTGGAGGCGGCACAGAAAGTAATCAATCAGAATAAAACGCGGACGGAGAAAGTTTTATTTACGGAGGCGGGGAAGGGCGAGCCGGTGGATATTGAGAGTTTGACGGACGAAACGGCGGAGGCGGAGTTTGTGGCGCGGAAGATTTTGGAACTGTCTGCTTTGGGGTTTCCAGACTTTGCGGATTTTGCGGTTTTATATCGAACAAATGCGCAGTCGTATGCGTTTGAAAAAGTTTTAATCTCGCGGCATATCCCGTATAAAATTGTGGGTGGGGTGAGATTTTATGATCGGAAAGAAGTGAAGGATGTGCTTGCGATTTTGAAGTTAGTGGTGAGCGGGCGAGATAAAGTAAGCCTCTCGCGGGTGTTTTCGAATGTGATTTCGGGGATTGGGGAAGTGTCGCTCGGGAAGGTGCTGGCGGAAATGGATTTGGCGGAGGGGGATGCGCCGCTTGTTTCGCATGATTTTTCGGCGGTTTTAAAAACGGCGAAAGCACGCGGGGCGATTTTGAAGCTGGCGGAGTTTTTGAAGTCGGTTTCTTTGGATGGGGGCCTTGAAAACCCGGGCGAAATTGTGAAAAAGGCGATTTCGTATTTTGATTTTGCAAGGTTGACGGACGACGGGACGCCAAGTGCGGAAGATCGGATGCAAAACTTGGAGGTTTTGGCGAAAACGGCAGCGGAGTATGCGAATTTAGAGGATTTTTTGGCGGATGCGAGCTTGATGTCGTCGGCGGATGAAGCAAGTGCGGAAAATTCGGTGACGCTGATGACTTTGCACGCGGCGAAAGGGCTGGAGTTTCCGGTAGTGTTTGTGGTGGGGCTGGAAGAGGGGCTGTTTCCAGGGACGCGGGCGTTTGATGATGAGGCGGAGCTGGAAGAGGAGCGGCGGCTGATGTATGTGGGGATGACGCGGGCAATGCGGCGGTTGTTTTTGACTTATGCGGCGAGCCGATACTCGTTTGGGAGCCGGAATTATAATATACCGTCAAGGTTTTTGATGGAGCTCGGCTATAACCCGTATGGGTCGGCAGGATATAATTCTGGTGGTTTTCGTGATGTGGATGGAGACGGGTTTTCGGATTTTGACCCATTTCCGGAAGATTTGCCGATTTTTGAGTAAATGGTATAATTAGCGTATGAAGTATTTAGCGGTTTTGGGGCGGCAACCAGAGATTTCGATTTTAGAGCTTGAGATGAGCGATTTTTGTACAGATATTAACCGGCTCGGTGGGACGCAAAAATTGGCCGTAAAACTAGAAGAAAAACCGCTAGATTTTTTGCGCAAACTCCCAGAGGGGAAAATTACGCTTGGGATTTCAGATTATTCCGAAAAGGCTTCAAAAAAATCCGCTACCATCGAAGCTTTGAAACTAAAAAAGATTTTAGTGCGACACGGGCGGAGTGTGCGCGTAGTTGAAAATAAAGACGCCGTTTTATCGACGGCGACCTCGCTTCATAATGGACTTTCTGGCAAAAATGAGCGTAAAGTTGAGCTAATCAAAGTTGACGATGATTGGTATAAAGTGATTGGCGTGCAAGATATTGATGCCTACGCAAAGCGTGACCAGGCTCGCCCGGCGCGCGACGCGAAAGTTGGGATGCTCCCGCCAAAACTTGCGCAGATTCTGATCAATCTTTGCGGACCTTTAGAGCCTGGCGCGACTATTCTTGACCCGTTTTGTGGTACCGGCGTAGTTTTACAAGAAGCGTTTCTCATGGGCTACCGCGCCTACGGCACCGATATTAACGAACGCATGGTCGAATATTCCGAAAAAAACTTAAAACATTTTAATTTTGATAATTATAAATTGGAAATTGGTGATGCTACAAGTCATAAATGGTCGGAAAAAATTGATGCCGTGGCCTGCGAAGGGTATCTCGGGCGGCCAATGTCGAATATTCCGCCAGAAATTAAGTTAAAAACTGAAAAACAGGAATGCGGCAGTATAATTTTAGGTTTTTTGCACAACTTAGGCGCCCAAATTAAGCCGGAAACTCCGGTTGTTGTTGCTGCTCCAGCTTGGCTACGCGAAGATGGCTCGTATTCTCGTCTCGAAATCCTTGACGAAATTGCCGCCATGGGGTATAATATACATAATAAAACGCGCGAGGGGCTTCTTTATCATCGGGAAGGTCAAATCGTTGCGAGAGATATAATAATATTAAGGAAGAATTAAATGTCACACGTAAAAGCTGGCGGTACCGCCAAAAACGTCCATAATAATGCTGGCCAGCGCCTCGGCGTCAAGCGCTTTGGTGGCCAAAAAGTTAAAAACGGCGAAGTTCTTGTTCGTCAAACTGGTGCCACGAAACTTGCTGGCCCAGGAACCTACATGTCGCGCAATTTCACCATTCATGCGGCAAAAGACGGCGTTGTTGCTTTCGTCAAAACCAAGAAAACGCATTTCTCTGGCAAGAGTTTGCCGAGAGTTCGCGTAGAAGTCCGCTAAACAAGCCCAAAAATAACCCCTTAAAGGGGTTATTTTTTATTTTACAATTACGAACTTGTTTTTACCTTTTTTGATAATTGCAACTTGATTTATGTCAATTTCTTCCGTAACTTTTGTGCCGTTAATTGAAATTGCGCCTTGTTTAATAAATTCGCGCGCTTTTTTCTTTGATTCTGCAAGGCCAGTCAAAGTCAAAATATCTACGAGATTAGTACCTTTAGCAACCACTGGCAGATAAGCGGCAAATTCAGTCAGCTCATCTTCCGAAAAGGTCGAGAAATCCGTATCGCGAGAGAATAATGTTTCCGTTAGATTTTCTACCGCAGCGGCGTTATCTTTGCCGTGCACTACCTCTGTAGCACCACGCGCCAAAGCTTTTTGCGCAATACGTTTTTCTGGCTCGAGGGAATGACGTCTTAAAATGTCGTCAATTTCTGCTGGCTCTAAAATCGTGTAGATTTTAATTAAGTATTCAACCGATTCGTCTGGCTGGTTCAGCCAAAATTGATAGAAATCGAAAATCGAAGTGTAATTTCCGCCACCATTATCAGAGCTAGCAAGCCAAATCGCGTTGCCTTCAGACTTGCCAAACTTCCGTCCAGTTACTGGATCAATCACGAGTGGAGTACTCCAAACATCCGCATCGGCATTTTCAAGGCGTTTGATAAGATGCATACCAGTGGTGCAGTTGCCAAATTGGTCAGCCCCACAAAGTTGCATTCGGACATCATGCGCGCGGAAAAGGTGCAAAAAATCGTAACCCTGAATTAAAGTATAAGAAAACTCGGCGTAAGAAATCCCGGAGCCGCCTTCACCAATCCGATTTTGCACAAATTGCCGATCAAGCAACTGCGTCATGGAAAAGTTTTTGCCAACTTCACGCAAGAACGCAAGATAATTCATATCCTTAAACCAATCGTAATTGTCAACCATGGTGACAGAAGAAGTATTACCGACGCGATTGATAATTTTTTCGACTTGGTCATGAATGCAATTTTTATTGTGGTTGACTTCATCAAGCGATTTTAAATCGCGCTCGCCATTTTCTTTTGGGTCACCAATTTGGCCAGTAGCGCCGCCAATTAACAAATATGGTTCGTAACCATGTCGCGCAAAACAAGCACACATCATGAGCGCCGCCAAATTCCCAATTGTCAAAGAATCCGCCGAAGGATCCGCGCCCCAATAAAACTTTTTATTCTCGCGCGTATCTAAATCTGCCGGATTTTCAATAGTAGTTTCGGCCTTAAAGCCACGATAAATTAGTTCCTCTGATAATTTCATATATATAATATATCACATCTCGGACAGTTTTGCACCTTTACGGGCTTTGTCTGCCCATTCGTCGGCCATTTCATTAAGCTCTGTGCCGACGTGTCCACGCTCCCAAACCAAACGCACCGGATATCTCGTATATAATCCGTAAAGTTTTTTGACTAGATCGAGATTTTTAATTGGCCCGCGCGCTTTTTTCCAGCCGAGCCGTTCCCATCCTGGCGCCCATTCCGTCAAAACTTTAACCCAAAATTCGGAATCGGTATGGATTTCGCAACCTTCTGCGCCAGCATATTCAATCGCCGTGAGGAGCGCAAAACCCTCCATGCGAATGTTGGTAGTGTCGTCATCTTGCCCTAGAGCAACCACTTTAGCTTTATCGCCTAAATCTTCAATCACGGCAAACCCGCCTGGTCCAGGATTCGGTTCAGCGCTGCCATCAGTCCACAAAATCTTCATACGCTAATTATATCACGGATTGTGCTATAATGTTTTTATGGCTAGAAAAAAGAGCTTTAAGTTCCCGTGGCGGACGTTGATTTCGATTGCGACGGTGGCGCTGGTTGGCTATGTGGTTTATGAGAACTGGGACGGGTTCGTGGCGACGTTTAATAATCTCGACCAAGCGAATATCTTCGTGCTGGTTCTTTTAATCCCGGAGCAACTTTTCATGTATTTTGCCTGTGGGCAGATTTTCTTTTCGTATCTTGAAAAGAAATTACATAAGATGTTTGGCTGGAAGGAGAAGTTGAAGATTTCGACGGAGCTGAACTTTGTGAACCGGGCGGTGCCGGCGGGAAGTCTTGGGGGACTGGCGTATCTGACATATCGTTTGCGCCAATTTGATATTACAGCGGGGCAGGCGAGCTTTTTGTATATTTTTCGCTATGCGATTACGACGGTGGTGAATTATCTGCAGGCGCTGGTGGCGATTTTGATTTTGCTGGTGCTCGGCGTGATTCCAGAGGAAGCCACTTGGATTATTTGGGTGTCGCTGCTGATGAATATGGGGGTGTTTATTGTGTTGGGGCTAGTGATTTATGTGGCGAGTAGTAAAAAGCGGATTGACTTTTTCGGGCGGATTGTGGAAAAAGTGATGAATCTCGTAACTAAAATAATAACGCTGGGGCATCGTAATCACATGGTTAGGCATGATAAAATCCAGAATTATCTGCTGAGTATTCACGATTGCGTGAAAATGGCGCGAAAGGACAAAAAGTCGCTGGTTCGGCCGACGATTTGGGGCGTGATTTATAGCTTGTGCGAGATTGGGGTATATTGGATTGTGGCGATATCGCTGGGGCGGCCGGAGATTTTGCCGGTGATTATGGTGGGCGAGGCGATTGGGTCGGTGTTTGACGGGATTGTGCCGTATGGGCCGTATGAGCTTGGCATGGTAGGGGTGATGGGGATTATGCTGGGCGGGAGCGAAGAGGCGGTGGCAATGTCGCTGATTGTGGTGGTGATGGCGCGGGCGTTGTCGCTGATATTTACGATTGCGACGGGGTACTGGCCGTATAATCAAGCGATTCGAGGGAAAAATGACTAGTCAGCCGCTCTCGGTTTCGGATTTTGTTTCTATTATCAATGATACGCTGGAGATGAATTACGAGGCGGTGGAGATTACGGGCGAAGTGGCGAGTTTTAAGGTGAATCAAGGAAAGTGGGTGTTTTTTGATTTGAAGGACGAGGAATCGAGTGTGCCGTGTTTTATGACGCTATGGTCACTTCGGCAACCGCTAGAAGACGGGATGAAGGTGGTGGTGCGGGGAACGCCGAAGTTGACGAAGTGGGGGAAGTTTTCGTTGACGGTGTCGGCGGTGCAGCCGGTGGGTGAAGGGAGCCTGAAAAAAGCGTTTGAGATGCTAAAGAAAAAGTTGGCGGGGGAAGGGCTGTTTGACCCGGCGAAAAAGCGAGGGATTCCGGAAGATTTGACGCGGCTGGGGGTGATTTCGTCGACTCAGGCTGCCGGGTATGCGGATTTTGTGAAGATTATTAACGCGCGGTGGGGCGGGATGAAAGTTTTTACGGCGCATACACAGGTGCAGGGAATGGACGCGCCGGACCAAATTATTAAAGCTTTGCAGTATTTTAACGAGCGGGGCGACGTGCAGATGATTGCGATTTTGCGCGGCGGGGGCTCGGCGGACGATTTGTCTTGCTTTAACGACGAGAAATTAGTGCGGGCGGTGGCGGCCTCGAAGATTCCGGTGATTTGCGGAATTGGACATGAAGTGGATGAGTCTTTGTGCGATTTGGCGTGCGACGTGCGGGCTTCGACGCCGTCGAACGCGGCGGAAATGTTGACGCCAGACCGAAAAGTGGTGAAGGCAGCCCTCAAAGGCAATATGCGACAAGTGGCGAATAAAGTTCTTGAGGAAGTGGATAATGCGGAGAGCGCGAACCGGGAGAAAGTGGAAAAAGTCTCGCGGGGGCTGCTCGCGAAATATATCGAGCCGAAGCTCGCGGAAGTTCAAAAAATCATAACTGACGTTTTGAAAAACATAAAACGCGAATTTGAATTAAAAGAAAATTATGTGAAACAGAAGATTTTGATGCTGGAGGCGCTAAATCCAGAGGTAGTGTTGCGGCAAGGCTATGCGATTTTGGCGGGTAAAGTGTCGCCGGGAAATGTTGTAAAAATTACAACCTATGAATCGGAAATTATAACATTGGTGCAAGAAGTTAAAGAAAGGAAAAAAGATGAGTGAAACGAAAAAAAGTTTGAATGAAAAAATTGCGGAACTGGATAAAAAAGTCGAGTGGTTTTATTCGGACGAGTTTAAACTTGAGGAGGCGGTTGAGAATTATCGTGAGGCGGCGGGGCTGGCGAAAGAAATTGAAAAAGATTTGACGGAACTCAAGAACGAAATTGAAGTTTTAGCTGAAGATTTTAGTAAATAATGGTATAATAGGCTTATGAATAACAACCAGATGTCACCAGTTCAACAACCTTTATCAGTAGCGCCTGCGGTGGCGGCGCCGGTTGCGGCTGGGAAAGAGAAAAATAAGAGCGGTGTGGTGGGGATTATTATGGCGATTTTGTTCTTGATAACCGCAGTGACGTTTGCCGGGCTGTTTATTTGGTCGAGGATGGAATATGCCGAGTTGGATGAAAGTGTGAATCTGAAAATCGATGAGGCGGTGAGCGAGGCAAAGACGGAACAGGCCTTGGCGGATGCGGAAGAGGCGAAAAAGGACACGCGGACTTTCACGGGGCCGACGGATTATGGACAATTGTCGTTTGAATATCCGAAGAGCTGGAGTGTTTATATAGCTTCGGATGCGTCGAAAGGCGGAGATTTTGTGTCGTATTTGAACCCGATTGAGATTGAGCCGGTGTCGGAGTCGACGGTTTATGCGCTCAGGGTGACGATTCGGGATAAGGATTTTGAGAGCGTGGTGAGTGAATATCAACGGTATTTGGATAAGGGGGAGCTCAGCGTGGAGACGACGACGGTGGACGGCACGACAGCGAACCGCTATACGGGGAAAATCCCGAATACGGAGCTGAACGGGGTGATTGTGATTTTTAAGATTCGCGACAAGACGGCGGTGCTCCGGACGGATTCGGCGCTTCTGGTGGACGACTTTAATACGATTCTTTCGACTGTGAAATTTAACGCGTAGGTGTTATAATGGGGGTATGGACAGTGGAGGTTTTGACGGTATTTTGGTGGCGGCGCACGAGCTGAAAGGGCCGCTGGCGACGCTTCGGCAGTTGGCGCTGTCTTTTGATGAGATGGACGCGGAGGGGGAGCGGATTCGGGGGGAGATGGTGGAAGTGTCGGAACGAGCAATTCGGCAGGTGAACGATCTCGCGAAAGTGCGACGACTGGAGGACGGTCTGTTTGAGATGGAACCGGTGGCGGTAAAGTCGGTTTGTGATGAGGTTTCGCGAGAACTTTCGTATTTGTTCCGGGAAAATGGGCGGGAACTTTCGGTGTGTTATAAATGTCGGAATGGGTTGGTGGTGGCGAATCGGGAGCTTCTTCATAGTGTGGTGTATAATTTTTTGTTGAATGCGATGCATTATGCGGGGGAAGGGACGGAGGCGAGGTTGACGGTGCGTGAGGTGCGGGACAAAGTGCGGGTGGACATTCGGGACTTTGGGCCGGCGCTACCGATGGGGATTTGGCGCGAGATGAAGAGGGGGTTTATCGAGCGGCCGAAGGCGATTGCGATGCGGCCAGGGTCTTCTGGGCTGGGGCTGTTCATTGCGTCGCGGTTTTCTAGGTATATGAATGCAAACGTGGGAGCGGTGCGACACCGGGACGGAACGAGTTTTTATGTGGAGCTTTTGAAATCTAAACAGGCGAGTTTATTTGATGATTTTTATAATTGATGATGATATGGTGATGGCGAGGTGCGTGGCGAGGGCTTGCGAGAAGGCGGGGTTTTCGTCGCGGATTTTTGGCGACGCGATTTTGGCGATGGAAGCTCTGTCCGAGGGGCTGCCGGAGATGATATTTTTAGACGTGATGCTGACTGGGCCGGACGGGTTTACGTTTTTGAATGAAATGATTTCGTATTCAGACACGATGAAAATTCCGGTGGTGATAATTTCGTCGCTGGAATTTCGGGAGGAAGATTTGAGAGAGTATGGGGTGGTGGGGGTGCTAGATAAAAGTAAAATGACGCCGGAGGATGTTAAGGGCTATGCCGAAAAATATGCGAGACGTTAAAACTTTGGCTTATGTGCTGAGGCGGACGAACTTTGGCGAGGCGGACCGGATTTTGAATTTGATTACGCCGGAAGGGAAAATGTCGGCGATTGCGAAGGGGGTGCGGAAAGAGAAGTCAAAGTTGGCGGGTGGGGTGGAGATGTTTTCGCTGACGGAGTTGAATTTGCATTTTGGGAAAAGCGAAATGGCGACGGTGACGGGGGCGAAAATGCTGGCTTATTACGGAAATATTTTGGCGGATTTTGGGAAAATGGAGCTCGCGGCGATGATTTTGAAGAAGATTAGCCTCGCGGCGGAGAGTTCGGACGCGCCGGAGTATTTTAAACTGGCTGACAGTTGCCTAAAGGGACTGAATGCGGGGGTGGCGTCGGAGCTAGTGGAGAGTTGGTTTTTAATAAATCTATCAAAGACGCTGGGGGAAGAAGTAAACTTATATCGTGATGTGGGTGGGGAAAAGTTGCGGGCGGGAGAACGGTATAGTTTTATGGCGATGGAAAATGCGTTTTTGCCGAATGTGCAAGGTGAATATGGCGAAGATGAAATTAAAATTATGCGATTGATGCTAGTGATGGAACTCGCGGCGGTGGCGCGGGTAAAAAATGTTGAAAAAAGTTTGCCGGTGATTTTAAGATTTGCGCGAATTACGAGCAAAATGATTTAGATTATGGTAAAATAGAAGAAAGGAGCAAGATGGAAAGAAGAAGGGTAAGACAAAGGCAAAAAAGAATAATCGGCGCAGTGCTTGCGGCGGCCGTGGTGATACTGGCGGTGGTGATTGCTTTGAGTTTGGGCGGTAGGAATCGGGCGGTGGACGAGACGATTTTTGAGCCGGGCGATAATCGGCTGGTAGTGGCGATGGGTGCGGACATGACATCGTTTGAAGATAGCGAGTATGAGCCGGAAGTGACGCGGATTATATATTATCATAACGGTAAAAATATCACCAAGATGGAGATTTATTTTGAGTATCAGACCGAAGATGAAGCGAAGACGGCGGATGAAAATATTACGCTTGATGAAAAAGATTGGGCAGAGAGTAAGACTTTGAACGGGCGTTATATTATTTTTAAAGTGGCGGCGGGGCAGTATAAAGGTTTGACGGTGGAGGAGATGCAAGAGACGATTGAAAATATGCGAGCGGCGGGAACGCTTCTAGAAGAAACGGAAGAAGAAATAACTGAATAAAAAAATAACCCCTTTCGGGGTTATTTTTTTATTAAGCCTTGAAACGGGCGATGGCGTCGGCGATAACTTTTTTCGCGGAATCGAGACCTTCGAAGGCTTTAACTTCCGTGCTACCTGGCTTCTTCAAATCTTTGTAGTGGTTAAAGTGGAACTCGATTTGTTTTAAAGTTTGCTTTGGCAAATCTTCGAGCGAGTTGTAGCAGTCTCCGTTGTTGCGGTCGTCGGCTGGGACGCAGATGATTTTATCATCAACTTCGCCGCCGTCGACGAATTTCATAACGCCAAGGATTTTGGCTTTCATCCAAATGCCGGTCATAAGAGGCTGGTCGGTGATCATGAGAACGTCGAGTTCGTCGCCGTCTTCATCGATAGTTTGTGGAATAAAACCGTAGTTGCATGGTTTGGCAAAAGCCATTGGCTCAACGCGGTCGAGCATAAAGCAAGCGTGTTCGCGATCCCATTCGATTTTATGATTGCTGCCAGTCGGGATTTCAATGACGACGTTCAGTTCGCCATTTTCATAATCCCCTGGGGTCAAAACTTTATTAAAGTCTGCCATAATATCTCCTTATTATATATATTATTATAACATATTTATATCAACGCGGACCTGCCCGGTTGTGTCGCGGTCGCGGACGGTGACGGTGTTGTCCTCTAGCGTGTCAAAGTCGATCACGATGCACTTTGGGGTGCCGATCTCATCTTGTTTGCGATAGCGTTTGCCGATGTTGCCGGAATCGTCCCAAGTAACATTGGTGTATTTTTCGCGAAGTTTTTTATAAACTTCTTTAGCTTTTGCGACGAGTTCTGGTTTGTTCTTGAGGAGTGGCGAAACGCAGAAGCGGTATGGCGCAAGATTTTCTGGGAGTTTCAAAACGATGCGTTTTTCGCCATTGACATCATCTTCGGTGTAAGCGGAAGTAAGCACTGCCATGACGAGACGCTCAACGCCGAAACTTGGCTCAATGACGTGAGGAACGAAAGTTTCGCCGGTGTTTTTGTCGCGATATTCCATATTTTTGCCAGATTCGCGTTGAATATTCCCAAGGTCAAAATCGGTGCGATAGGCGATGCCCATGAGTTCTTCGCGGCCGATTGGATAGTCAAATTCGACGTCGATGGTGCGTTTAGAATAATGGGCGCGGTCTTCTGGCGCGACCTCGAGGTCGTGGATCATGGAGCTAGGCAAGCCCATTTTGTTTTCAAGAAAATCGTAGCAAGCTTTGTGCAATTTTTCGAAGTTTTCTTCCCAGGTGGTTGGGTCGACGAAATATTCGATTTCCATTTGTTCAAATTCGCGGGAGCGAAAGACAAAGTCGCGTGGGGAAATTTCATTGCGGAAGGCTTTGCCTTGTTGGGCGAGGCCGAACGGCAAATCTGGATAAATCGTATCGACGACATTTTTGTAATTTGTGAAAATGCCTTGGGCGGTTTCTGGGCGCAGGTAGGCTTTTGAAGAATCGTCTTCTACTGAGCCGACGTGAGTGGTGAACATCATATTGAATTGTTTGACGTCGTCCCAATTTTCTTTGCCGCAATTCGGGCATTTGACGTGGGCGGCGCGAAATTCGTCTGGCGTGACTTTTTCGGAAACGTCGGCGATTTTATCGGCGCGGAAACGCTGATGACATTCTTTACATTCGACGAGTGGGTCAGAGAAAGTGGCGGCGTGGCCAGAAGCAACCCAAGTGCGCGGGTTCATAATAATAGCAGCGTCGATGCCATAAATATCGTCGCGATTTTCGACGAAATAGTCCCACCAGGCTTGTTTGATTTTTCTTTTAAGGGTTACGCCGAGCGGGCCATAGTCCCAAGTGCCAGCCATGCCACCATAGACATCGCTACCTGGAAAAATAAAGCCACGGCGTTTGCATAAACTTACTATATCTTCCATAACGTATATTATATCACTGTTTGAATATTTTTGTTCCCTTGATGCTATCTGGGAGATAGTTTTTGTCGAGGTGAAAGCCGGCTTCCCATTTTTGGCCTTTGCCAAAACCGAGGTCTTTCATGAGTTTAGTGGGGGCGTTGCGGAGCCAAATCGGGACAGGTTCGTTCATAGTCTTATCGGCGAGGTCGAGAGCGGCATACCAAGCGTCGGTGGTGGCACGAGATTTTTTAGAGAGAGCGAGGGCGGTGGCGGTATGGGCGAGCATGAGGCCAGATTCGGGCATGCCGACGCGCTCGACGGCCTGAAAACAAGCGGTGGCGAGACTCAGGGCGCCGTTTCCGGCGAGGCCGATGTCTTCAGAAGCGAAGATGACCATGCGGCGAGCGATAAATTTCGGGTCTTCGCCGGCCCTGACCATGCGAGCGAGATAATAAAGGGCGGCGTCAACGTCGGAGCCGCGCATGGATTTAATGAAAGCAGAAATCGTGTCATAATGTTTGTCGCCCTTTTTGTCGTAGCCGGGGAGCTTTTTGCCGGCAGCCTCAATGATGGTGTCTTTGGTGATTTTATCGGTGAGGGAAAGAGCGAGCTCTAAGTCGCCTAAACAAGAGCGGGCGTCGCCGCCAGAGAGTTCGGCGAGATAATCAAGGGCTTCTTCGGTAATAAAAGGCGGTTTTTTGGACTCTCTCTTGACAATTTTAACATTCTGTGCTATAATGGTCTTATGGAGCACCTCTAAAATGGCGCTTTTTTTAAGGGGTTTAACGATGATGACGCGGGAGCGAGAGAGGAGCGGGGAGATAACTTCGAAGGAGGGGTTTTCGGTGGTGGCGCCGATTAAGGTGATGAGGCCAGATTCGACATGGGGTAAAAATGCATCTTGTTGGGCTTTGTTGAAACGGTGGATTTCATCGACAAAAAGCACAGTGCGGATTTTTAGGTTCCAGTTAGTCTTGGCACGCTTAACGACTTCTTCGACGTCTTTTTTGCCGGCGGTGACGGCGGAGATTTCGACAAAATCGGCCTTAAATTCGCGCGCCATAATGCGGGCGAGAGTAGTTTTGCCAGTGCCGGGCGGCCCCCAAAAGATTAAATTAACGGGTTCGCCCTTTTTTAAGATTTCAGTTAAAATTTTGCCATCACCGATAATGTCGTCTTGACCTAAGACGTCTTCGAGCTTTTGTGGGCGCATACGTTCGGCGAGGGGAACTCGGTTCATATGATTATTATATAAAAAATCTTTACAAAATGAAATTTTTTATGCTATGATTAAGGTATAGTAATATAAGGAGTTAAGTAAATGTATACTTACTATACTACACCAACTACTAGCTCGCTCGGCGCGGGAATTGACTTTGGTGTATGGGGAATTATTGCAATTATCCTTGCAATCATCGGCGGGATTTTGACGTATTTCCTCTTTGTCAACGCAAAACAGGAACAAAAGAACAAGTTTTTGAAGTGGCTGAAGGATTTCTTGGCCTTTAAGATTATGTGGATTGAGCCAATTATGAAGGTTCTTTACTACATTGCGACGATTTTCTGCGTGTTGATTTCGTTTGCGTTGATTTCGTTTAGTTTTGTGTCATTTATCTTGACATTGATTCTTGGGCCAATCTTCATCCGTCTCGTTTATGAAGCGGTGATGATGATGATTATGATTTGGCGCAACACTCGCGATATTGCGGAAAATACTAAGAAGAAATAATCTGGTAATAAGTAAAAATCCCCTTGGAAGAGGGGATTTTTTGAGATATATTATGGTATATTTTAAAAAATGTGATATAATAGGGGAAGGTTGGCTCTGTAGCTCAGCTGGTAGAGCAGAGGCCTGAAGAGCCTTGTGTCACTGGTTCAAGTCCAGTCGGAGCCACCAGGACGCTTAGCTCAGTTGGCTAGAGCGTGTCTTTGACGTAGACAAGGTCAGAGGTTCGACTCCTCTAGCGTCCACCATTAACAATTTGGGTCGGTAGCTCAGCTGGTTAGAGCACGGGCCTTTTAAGCCCGGTGTCGAGGGTTCGAGCCCCTCCCGACTCACCATTGACAAAATGCACCTAATATGGTGCTATTTTTGTGTATGATGTGGTATAATAAAAGATATGAAAAAGATAAATACTTCTCCAATTTCTGGCATGCAGGAGCTTTTGCCGGAGACGCAAGCTACTTTTAATGATTTAAAAAATAGGATTAGCACAACTTACATGGCGCATGGGTTTTTGAATATTGAGACGCCGATGATTGACCGGTGCGAAGTGCTACTAGCGAAGGCAGGCGGTGATACAGAGAAGCAGATTTATAAAGTCGTGAAGACGGCGGAGACTCTCGATGATGCAGATCAGGCGCTCAGGTTTGATCACACGGTGCCGCTGGCGCGCTATGTGGTTGAACACGAAAATGATTTGAAATTTCCGTTTAAGGTCTCGCAGATTGGGCGGAACTTCCGAGGAGAGCGGGCGCAAAGAGGGCGGTTTCGCGAATTTTACCAATGCGATGTGGACGTGATTGGGCGAGGAGAGTTGCCACTTTATTATGATGCGGATGTGATTGCGACGTTGCTTGAGGCTTTTGACAATTTTGGACTGGGGACGCCGGTAGTGGCGCGGATGAATAACCGAAAAATCTTGTCAGGGCTGCTCGCCGAATTTAACCTTGAGACAAATGCGGATGAGATTTTTGGCATTATTGACCATGCGGAGAAAGTGCCAGTAGAAAAAACTAGAGAAGCGTTTTTGGAGGTTGGTTTAGGCTCGGAGCGCGTGGATGCGATGCTGGAGTTTATTGAAATCCATGGTTCAAGAGCGGAAGTAACGGCGGCGTTAGAGAAGATGGGAGTCCAGAACGAGATGTTTAAGGCGGGCGTTTCTGAACTTGACTTTGTGATGAAGACGCTCGAAGCGGATGGCAAGGGGTCGGCGATTATGGCGGATATGAAGATTGTGCGAGGTTTGGATTATTACACGGGAACAGTGTTTGAATTTAATTTGCCAGAATACAAACAAGTGGGCTCAGTTTGTGGGGGCGGGCGCTATGAAAACTTGGCGGGATATTTTACGGAGCAGAAGCTCCCTGGGGTCGGGGGTTCGATTGGACTAACGAGGCTGTTTTATGTTCTTAAAGAAAATAATTTAGTAAAAAGTCAAGAAGAGAAGCCAATTGATACGGCGGTGGTGCCAATTACGGATAATGAGCTGCTGTTTGCGATGAAAGTAGCGAAAGATTTACGAGAGAAGGGCGAGGTAGTGACGATCGTAAGTTCGAGTAGGAAGTTGGGAGATAAGCTGAAGTATGCGGCTGCGGTGGCGAAAAAAGGCATCGTGCTGGGCGAGTCGGAGGTAGAGAGTGGGGACTTTGAAGTCAAGGTTTTTTAAGAAATTTAATTGGCGGAAATGGTTGGATGAATTTGCGTTGGCGGGGCGAGGGATTTTGCTGGCGACGCGAGAGAAACGATTTTTAGTAGTGTTTTTGGTTGCCTTTTTGTTTTTTGGGACGTTGATGAATTTGCTGGCGGGGGGATTTTCAAAATTTGAGTTGATGGGGGCGCTCGGGTTTCCAGAAAGTTTAAAAATCATTGGCGACGCGCTAATAGGAGTGTTTGGGGTGAATATGATTTTTACGGATTGGCTATTTGTATTTTTTATCGCGTTTTTGCAAGGGTTGCTGATTGGGCTAATCGCGCTAATTTGGAATAAAAAGCAGAATAAGGAGGGTAATTCGGCGAACGTGGAAAAGGCGGGAATCATTACGGGGCTAATTGCGCTGGGGGCGGGCTGTCCAACTTGTGGAACGACTTTGATTACGCCGCTGCTCGGGACGATTTTTTCGACCGGAAGCTTAGCGGCGACGGGGGTGATTTCGGGCGTGGTGACGGCACTTGCAATTTTAATTGCAATTTTGTCTTTGAAGCGGATTGGCTTTGAAACTTATGCTATAATAATAAATGAAAAATATATGAAAAAACACGCGTAAGCGTAGTTAAAAGGAGGAGTGTGAAAAAAGCGCTTAGAATTTTCGGCGTAGTGGCGGTAGTTGGGGTGTTAGTAGCTGCGATTGCGGCAAGCATGAACCAAAAAACTCCCAATGCAGAGAAGGTTTGGGATAAAGATATGACGGTGGGGAATATGGATGCGGAAAATTATTTCATTATTTATTCGGACTTGGCTTGTCCTTATTGCGTGGCGTTTGAGAATGCGATTATTGAGCATGAAGAGGAGTTTAAAAAATATATTGAGGCGAATGATATTTTGGTGGAGATTCGGTTGTCTGATTTTTTGTATGAATATGGGCAGTCACAGTCGATCGAGTCGCTGTATGGGGCGGAAGCGGTGTATTGTGCGAAAAAGGAAGGGAGATTCTGGGATTATTATAATTTAGCAATTACAAAAGTGTGGAACGAATATTTTAAGACTGATGGCAAGGCGGCGTTTTCGAGATTTAATCAGCTTGGAAAAGATTATTGGATTCAAATGGGAGAAGAAGTTGGGCTGTCGCCAGATTTTGAAACTTGCGTAAAAAATGACGAAACACAGGCGGAAATTGAAAAGGTGGCGGAAAAAAGTTCAAAACTAGTTAACGGGATGCCATATTTTAAGTTTAATAAATACGTATCGTCTGGTTTTGATTTGTCGTGGGGTTGGGATTATGTGTTGATGTATTTTAACGCGGGACTAGAGAAGAAATAAATATAAAAACATAAACCGAACATAAAAACTATAATTAGAATATGAAAAATCTTAAAAATCAATATTGACACGGATTCTGCCTATGCTAAAATAGAATTAGGTTCAGGCCAATCGGACGTTGAGAGGGGCCGGAACTAGGAGGTGGGTATCCACCTAGAAATTAGATTTAAAACCCTGTCCTCGCAGACGGGTTTTATTTTGTGATATAATGGTTATATGAAGCTTGGCTTTAAGAGTAGTAAGGTTTTAATGATATTGATGATTTTTGGGTTGGCGCTGACGGGTGTTTTTAACACGTTTGCGCGCGCTAGTGGTGACGCGGAGCCGAGCGAAGAGCATTATGTGGTGCTTGAAGATGACGGAGGGGCGGTGACGGTGCGGACAAATGCTAAAACGGTGGGTGAGGTTTTGAAACGAGCGGGAATCATATTAACGGAAGCCGATGTGGTGAATCCAGGGCTAGAAGCAGAAATTGAATGGGATGATTTTGTGATTAGTATTTGGCGAGCGCGGCCGGTGGTGGTAAAAGATGGGATTTTTGAACAGTATTTGATGACGACGGAGCTGGATGCGCGGGAGATTGCGATTAAGGCGGGGAGAGATATTTATGAGGAAGATGAAGTGGCGAGGGCGGAGAGCTATGATTTTCTGGAGACGGGGCCAGCATATGTGTATGAAGTGACACGGAATCATGTTGAGCCAGAGGAAGTGGAGCTGGATCTTTCAAGTAAGCTTGGAGTGTCGCCGCTAACGGCAAGGCGAGGAGTAAATCAATATATGGTGACGGTGAATGGGCGCACGGTGGAGAGAAAAGAGACGTATTATGATTTGCCGATGGGGGGCGTGATGGCGATTGCGGCGAGAGAATGCGGAGTGGCGGCATATTATACGGTGCGCGAAGATGGCGTAAAGGTGGATGCGGAAGGATATGTTTTGGTGGCGGCGGATCTTGCGCGCTATCCGAGGTGTACGGTGGTTGAGACGTCGCTGGGATTAGGAAAAGTTTATGATACCGGTTCGTTTGCGCTGACGAATCCGGAGCAATTTGATCTTGCGACAGATTGGACAAATCACAATGGTAAATAAGGCTTTAGGACAACATTGGTTATATAATCGGGCTATTCTCGACGAAATCGCAGAGGCAGCAGGTGGGGGAGAGCTTTGCGTCGAGATTGGGCCGGGGCTGGGGACGTTGACGTCGTCGCTTTTGAAACAGTTTGATAAGGTGGTGGCGGTGGAATTTGACGAGGATTTGGCGCGGAAGTTGCCAGGGTCGTTTCCAGGGAAAAATCTGGAAGTGATACATGAAGACTTTTTGAAATTTGATTTGTCGCAAATGAAACAACCTTATGTGGTAGCGGGAAATATTCCGTATTATATTACAAGTCCGATTATCGAACATATTATATATAGTGAGAACCGACCAGAACGGGCGGTGATTTTGATGCAGAGAGAGGTGGCAGAGCGGATTGCGGATGAGGGGCGTGAATCAATGTTATCTTTGAAGTGCAAGAACCGAGCGGATGTAAGTCTTGGGCTGATAGTGCCGCGAGAAGAGTTTACGCCGCCGCCGAAAGTGGATTCAAGAGTTTTGATTTTACATCCACACGAACCTTTGGTTCCGGAGGAAGTGTTTAAATTGATTGGTAAGGGATTTGTGGCGCCGCGCAAGAAATTGATTAATAACTTGACGAGCTTATTGCCAACGATGATGCTCGAAGATATCTTTTTACAGTGTAATGTTAATATAGATGCGCGCCCGGGGGAGTTGAAACTAGAAGATTGGTATAAAATTTATCAAAAGATGGTATAATAAATATATGTTAGATGTGAAGTTTATTCGAGAAAATCTTGAGCTTGTGGAAAAGTCCACAAAAGAAAAAGGCTATAGAATTAACGTAAAAGAGGTGCTGGAGCTTGACGATAAACGCAAGGCGGTTCTAGCGGAAGCGGAAGGGATGCGGGCGCGCAGGAATGAGATTGCGGGGCAGATGAAGGGTGGAAAGCCGGCGCCGGAACTAATTGCTGAGGGAAAGAAAATTAAGGAAGAATTGGCAAAGGTCGAAGCAGAGCTGTCAGAAGTGGAGGGGGAGCTGAACGCAAAATTGAAGGCCGTGCCGAACGTGATTTTTGACGATGTACCGCTGGGGGGTGAGGAATGTTCGGTGGAAGTGAAAAAATGGGGCGAAAATCACGAGACCGGGGTGGACCATTTGGATTACGCGACGAGTCGTGATTGGGTGGATTTTGAGCGCGGCGCGAAGGTGGCCGGGGCGAAGTTTTATTATCTGAAGGACGGGCTGGCGCTACTTGAGAATGCGCTTTTACAATATGGTTTGTCGAAAGTTTTGGAGCACGGGTTTACGTTTATGACGGTGCCAGATGTGGTGTCGTCGAAGGTGCTTGAGGGCTGTGGGTTTAATCCGCGAAGCTCGGAACAGTCGGATGAGTATTATGTCGAGGGCGAGGATTTGGCGCTGATTGCGACGGCGGAGATGCCGCTTACTGGTTACCATATGGATGAAATTATTGACGAAGATAAGCTGCCGCTGTTTTATGCGGGGTATTCGGCGTGTTTTAGAAAAGAGGCCGGGGCGTATGGGAAATATACGCGTGGGCTGTTCCGGGTACATCAGTTTAATAAGTTAGAGATGTATGCGTTTTGTCTGCCAGAACAAAGTAAAGAAATTCATGAGAAGATTTTGGCGATTGAGGAAGAGATTTGGCAGGGACTGGGGGTGCCGTATCATGTGATTAATATCGCGGCGGGTGACCTTGGGGCGCCGGCAGCGAAGAAATATGATATGGAATATTGGTCGCCAGTGAACCAGAAATATCAAGAGATTACTTCGTGTTCAAACTGCACGGATTTTCAGGCGCGGGCTTGTAATGTGCGGGTGCGTAGAAAAGATGGCACGGTAGAATTTGTGCATACTTTGAACGGTACGGCGATACCTCTAGCAAGGGCTTTAGTCGTGATGATTGAGAACTTTGCGACGCCAGATGGTAAATTAAAAGTGCCGGAGGTTCTCCGACCATACCTTGGTGGCAAGGAAGAATTATAAAAGGAGGAATATGATAGAAAAAATTGAAATTAGCGGGAATAATTATAAAGTTGAAGATGGCCTGCGAAAATATACTTTGAAGCGGATGGGGAAACTCGACCGCTATTTGCCGAAGGGGTTTAAGAAAGATGTAGTAGTGAATGTGGTGGTGGCGGAAATTGGGAAAAATAGCTCGGATAAATATGAGATTTCGGTGGCGATGGAGATTCCAGGTGGGAAAGTGATTGCGGCGAAAGATGAATGTTCAAATGTGTTTGCGGGAGTGGATCTCGTGGAAGCGAAACTCACTGGGCAAATTCGGCGTTATAAGCTGGAAGTGCAGCCACATCGTCAGAAAAGAAGTCTGAAAAGTCTCTTTATTAAGAGAAAATAGTGTGGTAGAATAGTAGTAGTTATTGGAGTTTATTTATGGTGAAAAAGGTGAAGGCGGCTCGCGAGAAGAAGCCGACCGATAAATTGGCGGATAAGACAGCTTTGACGAAGTTTTTGCAGGGCGTGTTTGGTGATGCGCAGAAGAAGATTTTGAAGCGGATGTGGCGAAAAGCGCAAGAGATTGGGAAGCTAGAACCGAAATATGAAAAGATGAGTGATGAAGAGTTGGCTGCGCAGACGGAGATTTTGAAGAAAAAGGCGGCAGAAGGTAGCGAGAAGGCGCTGGACGCGATTTTGCCAGAGGCGTTTGCGGTGGTGCGGGAAGCGTCGAAACGGGTGCTCGGGATGCGGCCATATGATGTGCAGCTGATTGGCGGGATGGTTTTGCATTCAGGTGCGGTGGCGGAGATGAAAACGGGTGAAGGAAAGACTTTGGTCGCGCTTCTTCCGGCTTATCTTAACGCTTTGACGGGAAAAGGCGTGCACGTGGTCACGGTAAACGATTATTTGGCACAGCGCGATGCGGGGTGGAATGGTCCGGTGTATGATTTCTTGGGTCTTTCGGTCGGTGTAATTATTAACGAGGCGTCGTTTGTATATGACAAAGAGTATGAAAACGAAGACCATGCGGATGAGCGGTTCCGGCATTTGCGCCCGGCGACGCGGAAAGAAGCTTATAATGCGGATGTGACTTACGGGACGAACAATGAGTTTGGGTTCGATTATTTGCGCGATAATATGACGAGCGAGGTGCAGTATTTGCGGCAAAGAGAGTTGAACTTTGCGATTGTAGATGAGGTGGACTCGATTTTGATTGATGAGGCGCGGACGCCGCTGATTATTTCGGCACCGGCGGGTGATAACCCGGAGCAGTATTATCATTTTGCACGGGTGGCGGCGAAACTCGTGCCGGAAGATTATGTTTTAGACGAGAAGCGGCGTTCAGTGACTTTGACGGATGCGGGGATTGAAAAAGTGCAAAAGATTTTGGGGGTTGATAATTTATATTCGGTGAAGAATACGCCACTGGTCTATCATATGGAGCAGGCGCTCCGGGCGGAAGTTTTGTTTAAGCGTGATAAAGATTATGTGGTGACGAACTCGGGCGAAGTGATTATCGTTGATGAGCATACGGGGCGGTTGATGCAGGGGCGGCGTTATAACGAGGGGCTACATCAGGCGATTGAGGCGAAGGAAGGTGTGGCGGTGAAACAAGAATCGATGACGCTCGCGACGATTTCGTTTCAGAATTTCTTTAGACTTTATCATAAGTTGTCGGGGATGACGGGGACGGCGTTTACAGAGGCGGAGGAGTTCCAGCAGATTTATGCGCTGGATGTGATTCAGATTCCGCCGAATAAGCCGATTCAGCGTGTCGATAAAGATGATTTGATTTATAAGACGAAGGCGGGGAAGCTGAAGGCGATTGCGGACGAGGTGAAGAAATATCACGAGAAAGGTCAGCCGGTGTTGGTAGGTTCGGGTTCGATTGCGAATAACGAGGAAATCGCAAGGTATTTGGACCAGTTTGGGTTGCCGTATGAGATTTTGAACGCAAAGAACAACGAGCGCGAGGCGGCGATTATTGCAAAAGCTGGTGAAAAAGGTGCGATTACGCTTGCGACGAACATGGCGGGGCGCGGGACGGATATTAAGCTCGGCGAAGGCGTGAAGGAACTAGGCGGGCTAGTAGTGATTGGCTCGGAGCGACATGATTCAAGACGGGTAGATAATCAGCTGCGCGGACGTGGTGGACGTCAAGGCGATCCGGGGACGACGCAATTCTTTGTATCCTGCGAAGACGATTTGATGCGGATTTTCCAGGGCGACCGCGTGAAGATGTTGATGACGCGACTCGGCCTGCCAGATGATATGCCAATTCAAACAAAATCAATTTCAAAGACTTTGGAATCGGCGCAGAAACGAATTGAAGGGTTTAACTTTGACTCGCGCAAGAACGTGGTGCAATATGATAACGTGATTAACCGGCATCGTAAAGTAGTATATATGATTCGGCGGAAGATTTTGATGGGTGATGATATTTTCCCGGAAATTAAGCGGTTGATGCGAGATGAGGTGAAGAGCCTGACGGAGTTTTCATCGCGTGTAAACAAGAACTTTGAGACGGAGTTTAAATCGGTGTTTAATTTCGACGAAGATTTGGTACACGAGATTGGCATTAAGCGGAAAGAAAAAGAACGGGCGAAATTGGCGCTTGAGGCAGTGGAAGAAGCTTATGCGGCACAAGAAGAGAAATTTGGCGCGGAGACGATGCGAAAAATGGAGCGCGAAGTTTATCTGAAAGTTCTCGATACTTTGTGGATGCAGCATCTTGAAAATATGCAACATCTGCGTGAGGGGATCCATTGGCGCTCGGTGGGGCAAAGAGACCCGCTAGTGGAGTATCGCGCAGAGTCGCAAAAATTGTTTGATGGGTTACAGAGGAATTTGCGTGAAGAAGTGCTGAGGATTTTGCTCACGATTACGCCAATGGAAGCGCATGAAGAGAATGTGACGGACGGCGAAGAATATGAGTCGGAGCTGACCAAGATGGCAGAAGCGCAGACGGAAAAAGGCGTGAATGAGATTTCGAAAGGGCAAAAGAACCTCGACGATGAGTTTAAGAAAAAAGAGCCGGTAAAACGGGTATCAAAAACGCGAAAAAACGCTAAAAAGTCCAAAAAGAAGAGTAAGAAATCAAGTCGCAAGCGAAAATGAGACATTCGGTTGAAGAAATAACTTTAAGAAACGGCGCGCGCGGGCTTCTGATTGATATTCCGGGCGCAACGGTGATGGCGACACGAATCCAATTTCGGGCGGGGATGTTATACGCCAAAAATAAAGATATTTATGAACTGCCGCACGTGGTGGAGCATTTAGCGTTTGGAGCGAATGCAAAGTTTAAGGACGAACAGCAGTTTGAGGCGGAGTTTACAAAAAACGGGGCATATCACAATGCGTGGACTTCTGACGTTTCAGTGTGTTATGAAACGGAATGTGCGGATTTTGAATGGGATAGGATTATGGAATTGCAGCGTGTGTCGATTTGCGAGCCGCGATTCAATGAGGAAGAACTCCGGAGCGAGAAAGCGAATGTGCGGAGTGAACTGACGGGTTATATGAATGACTATTATCGGCTTTTGTGGCCGCGAGTGCAACAGGCGGTGGGGGAAGAGGTGTTGGATTTGTCGGCGCGGCGGGAGACGATTTCGAATATCGAGCTGAAAGATATTCGCGAACATTATCGGCGGACGCATACGGCGAAAAATATGTTGTTTATTATTGCGGGAAAGATGAAAGGGCGGAAGCGAAAGATTATCCGCGAGCTGGAAAGGTGGCCCTTGAAGGAAGGCGAGAAATTTGAGATTCCGCGGGCGGATTTGCACGCAGGGGAGATGGTGGCGATTAGGCGGAAAGACGCGTCGAACGTTACGTTTGGGTTTTCTTTGGTGACGCCGCGGCATTTAGAACCAGATGAGGTGTTTGCGATGAATTGTTTGAATCATATTTTGAATGGGACGACAAATTCGAAGATTTTTGGGATGGCGAGGAAACGCGGGCTGGTGTATGGGATGGGCAGTTCGATTGCGGCGAATGCATATAATACGTATTGGGATTTTGATGGCGAAGTGAACGTGGAAAATGCAGAAGAATTGTTTAAGTTGATTCAAGAAGAGATGATGAAAGCTTTAAACGGCGAGATTTCGGAAGAAGATTTTAATGCGGCAAAGTCTTATGCCTTGGGGCGGCTCCAGATGGGGGCGCAGACGCCGTCGCAGATTGCGGATTATTATGCGGAAAATTATTTTACGAACGAAACGATTCAGCATATAGATGCGTTACCGAATTTGATTCGAGGAATTGACCGAACGAAGATGATTGAGCTGGCGCGGGAATTTGCGGGGGCAGGGATTAAAGGTTTTGCAACGGTGTCGTCGGTTGAAAAAGCAACTTTGGCTAATTTAGAGACGCGATTAAATTTTTAAATTGGTCACCGCGGTCGTAAACATTTTTAAACATATCAAAAGAAGCAGCGGATGGCGACATGAGAACGATGGCGGGGGCAGTTTTTTCGGCTGCAAGTTTGGCGGCGCCAACAGCATCTTTGAGAGACTCTGCGATAATAAAACGAGAATCTTGATAACGATGATAAATTTCGTGGCCCGATTCGCCGAGTAGAATAATTTTTTTGATGTCTTGATTTTTTAGGATGTCATAGATTTCTGGAATGTCCTCATTATCAGTTTTATCACGGCCGCCGATGATGATAATGATATTCTGATTTGGAAAAGCTTCGACGGCAACCTTAGTCGAGGCAGGGTTGGTAGAAAAATTATCGTCGTAATATTTAACGTTGTTCATTTCACGGACAAATTCGAGGCGGTGCGGAAGCCCGTGGAAGTTAGACAGGCCTTTTTTGATAACTTTGGCAGAAGCGCCTAGATATTCTGTTGGCGAGATATTTTTATAGCAAGCGACGGCGGCAATAGCGGCGATGGCGTTTTCTAGGTTGTGCTTGCCAGGAAGGTTAATGGAATTTTTAATGTCTTTTGGAACTTCAAAAGGAAAAGTGATTTTTTGGGCGAGTTTGTCGGTGCCAGCGATTTTGACGGAATCAGAATTATTTTTGTAATAAATGAGATAGTCGTTTGCGGTTTGGTGGCGGCAGATGTTGGCTTTGGCGTTTAAATAATCGTCGAAGTCGCTATGCACGTTGAGATGGTCTGGCTCGATAGTGCCAACAATGGCGATATGCGGGGATTTTTCGAGATCCCAAAGTTGGAAGCTACTCATTTCGTAGACGACGACGGAATTTGGCTTTAGGTTGTCAAGAACGTCGATGGATGGGTTGCCGATATTGCCAACGAGGTAAGCGTCGGCGCTTTCAGCGTCGAGAAGAGATTTGATGAAAGAGCAGGTTGTGCCTTTGCCTTTAGTAGCGGTGACGCCGATAATCGGACATGGACAGTGGTCGAAAAAGTATTTAGTGACGCTAGTCTCGTTTTTGAGGTGGAGAGGCGGGACGGAAGGGCTGCGGAAAATCATATCGTAATCAGAAAAATCGCGGTTTTTGATTTCTGCGGGGGTAAAATTTTCAAGAATGTCGATTTTTATGTTACTAAAATGAGATTTGAAGTATTTTTCGGTGGCTTGACCTTCTTTGCCATAGCCGAGAAGTAAAATTTTCGGGCCGTCGATCAAAGATTTGACCCGGCGGGCGACACCAGTGCTGCCATCAATGAGCTGGGCTGAAGGGAAGAAAGAGCTAATAAGGTCTTTGATGAGGGAATAATGGGTACAACCGAGGACGATGACGTCTGGGGTGATAGCGACATTTTCAAAAAGTGTTTTTAAAAGGTCGATGATGGGTTGGTGATTGTCTGTGCTGTAGCATTTTTCGATAGCATTGGCGAGACCAGGGCAGGCGAGGAGCTCGATGTTTTGACCAGGTTTTTGGTTTTTTTCAATGAGGGTTTTGGTGCGGTCGGAAGCAATAGTGTTAGGTGTGGCCATGACGAGGATGTTTTTGGCGCCAGAATCGGTGGCGACTTTGATGGCTGGTTCAGTGCCGACGAATTTAATGTTTGGGTATTTTTCGCGAAGATAAGTAATATGCCCAGTTGTAGCGGTGTTACAGGCGATAACAACAATTTCAGCGCCCCAGTCGGCTAATTCCTTGGTGCGGGCAGAAGTGATTTCACGAAGCTCTTCGGCGGATTTTTCGCCGTAAGGACAGTTTTTAGTGTCGGCAATGTATTTATATTCTGCGTTAGGGAGGATTTTTTTGATAGCCTCAAGAATGGTGGTGCCACCAATGCCAGAGTCGAATAAACCAATTTTCATACTATTATGATATAATATATGACATGATTTGGCAAGAATTACCGAAACCATTTTTAATTTTAGCGCCGATGGAAGGCGTGACGGATATTATGTTTCGTCAGGTGGTCGCGAAGGCAGGGCGGCCGGATTTGTTTTTTACGGAGTTTACGAATGTTTCGAGTTATGCATCGGAAAAAGGTCGCGCGAACGCTCTGGAACGATTAGAGATTGCGCCGACCGACGCGCCGATCATCGCGCAGATTTGGGGGAAGAATCCGGAACATTTTGCGGAGTGTGCTGCTGCGTTAGAAGATTTAGGTTTTTCGGGAATTGACCTCAACTTTGGTTGCCCAGACAAGAACGTTAATAAAACCGGCGGCGGCGCGGCAATGATTAAAACGCCGGAACTTGCCGTTGAGTGCTTTAGGAATGCAAAAAAATTTACGAACCTGCCGGTTTCGATCAAAACGCGGCTGGGTTGGAGTAAAGTGGAAGAATATCGCGATTGGCTTTCGATTTTACTGAATGAGCACCCAGCAGCACTAACAGTTCACTTAAGAACGAAAAAAGAAATGAGCAAAGTCGCGGCACATTACGAGTTAATTCCGGAGATTATTAAACTCCGAAATGAAATTAGTCCTGAAACGAAACTGATTATCAACGGTGACATCAAAAATCGGAAAGAGGCTCTGAACCTATATGAAAAATATCCAGAAATTGACGGGTTTATGATTGGGCGGGGCGTGTTTCAAAATCCGTATTGCTTTACGGACCATGAGGCGACAAAAGATGAGTTGATGGAGCTACTATATTTACATTTAGATTTGTATGAAAAATATAGTAAAAAACATTATATTTCTTATGAGCCGCTGAAACATTTTTATAAAATTTATATCAATAATTTTCCAGGGGCGAGCGAGCTTCGTGCGAAGTTGATGGAAACGCACTCTGTGGAAGAGGCGCGGGAGGTCCTTGCTAAAATATAAGCATTTTGTGATACAATAAAAATGTCTCTTGCTACACTTCGGTCACTGGCGAAGAGAAAAGTTAAAGGCGTTAGGTATTGTCATTTATGCCTTTCGCTATGAGCCAATAAAAAAGAGGCTCACATAAATGACTCTATTAATTTAATTAAGGAGTCAATTATGAAAAACTTTAACAAAAACAACAAAACAGAGAGGGTCGAAGTTATGGCACTCTTCGGTTATGAAATGACCCCATGTCAGCCTTTGACATTTCGGCGACAGGGCGAGTCGGAAACCGAAGTAACCGAGCTTCTGCAAACCCATATTCGGTTTGCAGGAGAGGTGGCACTTCATATCTTCGATATACTAGTCGGTCGGGAGAAAATGACGCTCGAGTTTAACTCGCGCGACCTCTCCTGGCACCTCACACAATAAAAATATCCCCCGAAAGGGGGTATTTTTAAATGTGATATAATATATGATATGCAGGAATTACAGAAACGGCTGGAAGGCTTAAAGGAAGATTTTTTCAAAACTTATGAGCGACTGAAAATCGCAGAAAAACTAAAACAAGCCGAAGAGATTGAGAAAGAAGTGGCAGAGCCAGAGATTTGGCGGGATGTGGCAAAGGCAACTGCCAAGAATCAAGAGCTGGCGCGCTTAAAAGACGAAACTGACGCTTGGGTTTTGTTAAAAACCCAACTGGAAGATATGGCGGAGCTAATTTCGATGTCTGATGAAAGCCTAAAGAGCGAAATTGACGGGCAAATTACAGCGATGGAAAAGGAGCTTGATGAGCTGAAGAAAGCCTTAAGATTTACGGGGCCTTATGACAGCAAAGATGCGATTATTCGAATTACTTCTGGCGCGGGAGGCACGGAAGCAATGGATTGGGCGGGAATGCTAGAGCGAATGTATCTGCGGTTTTTTGAAAAGAACGGCCTTAGGGCAACGTTGCTAGAAAAGACTCCGGGCGAAGAAGCAGGAATTAAAACTGCGGTTTACGAAGTAAGTGGTACGAACGCTTATGGGCGGTTAAAATCTGAGCATGGCGTACATCGGCTGGTGCGGCTTTCGCCGTTTAATGCCAATAATCTCCGACAAACTTCTTTTTCGCTCGTAGAAGTCTTGCCAGTAATTAAGGCGGATACGGAAGTAGTAATTGACGAAAAGGATCTCAGGATTGATGTTTATCATTCCGGCGGACACGGCGGGCAATCAGTTAACACGACAAATTCCGCGGTGCGGATTACGCATCTTCCGACGAATACGGTTGTGGCGATTCAGAATGAACGAAGTCAGCTTCAAAATAAGGAAAAGGCGATGGAGATTTTGCGCGGGAAACTGGCGCAGATGCAACTTGAACAACACGCGGCGACAATCGGTGAACTTCGCGCAGGAGAATCGGCAGGTTGGGGACAACAAATTCGCAATTATGTTTTGCAGCCATATAAATTAGTTAAAGACACCCGCACTGGCCACGAAGAAACCGACCCGGACGCAATTTTAGATGGTAAACTTGACGGTTTTATCGACGCGTATTTGGAAAATTTGTAAAAAATAGCACAAAAAGCACTAGATTTTTCATTATGGTCGTGCTAAAATTGAGGTATGAAAACATTTGCGCGTATCAATAAACATAATTTTGTGAGTAAACTTTTAACAAAGCGGGTATTTTTGTTGGTGGCGGGGATTCTGGCGACAGGGGCAGGAATCGCGACGGCAACGAAGGCGAACGCGACGGAATACACGTTTAACGTGACAGTTCCGGAAACGCCGGTGCTGGAGGTGAGTCTGAAGAAGGCGGGAACGCAAACTGCGGTGACGGGCGGTTCGATTGAAGTGGTGCCGACGATGGCGACGGCGAGCTTTGACGAGGTCGGCGTGGATGTGATAGTGGGGACGAGCAATGCAAATGGTTTCAATCTGGTCATGAACACGACAACCGCTTTGACGGACAGCTCGACGGGCGCAACGATTCCGAGCTTGGTGGCAGACAGTGAAGGTCACGCAAATGGTTATACTTGCACGGCGGCGACGGGCGCAACTTGTGATTTCACTTTGAATTCTTGGGGCTTTAAGGTGACGAGCGCAACGACGAGTAGCTATTCGGAGACAAATTATTTGCCAATTCCATCGGGCCCGACACAAATTAACAGCTATAGCGGCGTGACGGACGGCGTAACAACAACATTTTATTTTGGCTCGCGCGTGAATGCGGCGCAGACGCCAGGAACTTACACAACAACAATCAATTTTATCGCAACAGCAACCATTGAAAACATTCTTTATATGCAAGACGGCAATCTCGGGACGATTCTCGCTGGTATGGATGAGACTAAAGATATTGGTGATACGTTCTATCTTTACGATAACCGCGATAGTAAGGCTTACTTAATCGGAAAGTTGAAAGACGGGAAATATTGGATGCTAGAGAACTTGGCGCTTGACCCGAACACGACGACCGTGACGCTTTCTTCGGCAAATACCAATATGCCAGCGCAAGGGCAAACCGGCTATGATGCTGCGACAGCGTTTGCGACAACGTTCGCAAAGGGGAGTGATAGTGATGGTATTATCAAGACTTCAGGCTTTACGAGCTATACAGTGCCGATGATTAACGTGGCGTCAAAAAACCAGAAACGACAGTTGGCAATGCTTGGCGACACAACAATCACGGATGATTTGAGAACAGAGCCAGTAGGTGTGTATTATAACTACTGTGCTGCTACGGTAGGAACTTACTGCTCCGCTAGTGACCATACGGATACGGACAGTGCCGAATATGACATCTGCCCTGCGGGCTGGCGGTTGCCAACCGGTGGTGCAGTTACGGCAAGCGGAGGCGGTGAGTTCCAAAACTTAAGAAATAAATATTCTAGCAATGCAGATTTCGTTAACGCGCTTAGAACGCCCCTCTCCGGCAGCTTCGACGATAGCTCAGCCCGCTATCAGGGTAGCAACGGCTACTTCTGGTCTTCTACTTACTACAGTGCCACGATTATGTACACCCTGAGCGTCAATGCGACGAATGTCAATCCGCAGGGTAGCAACTCTCGCTACCGCGGGTTCTCGGTGCGCTGCGTGTATGATGGGTCCTAGGCTTCCGGTTTCCGGTTCCTGCCCCTCCGTTCTCTCGTGAAATGAAAAAAGCTGCGCGCGCCAAAGGCGCAAGCGCAGCGGAAAGGTGAAAAAAATAATGTTGTCACTCGACAAGATGATAACGCCAGAAGAAAAAGGCAAAAAGAAAAATAAAGATGTTGCGGCAACGCCGTTGATGAAAAGAGTGGCAGCGGCAGCGCCGAACAACAAGAAAAGCTTTGAAAAAACCTTCTCGAAACCGGAGCAGGAAGAGATTGCGCGCAAAAGAGTAGGAGGCGCGGAGCCAGAACAGGATTCGGTGCGATTGGCGAAGGCGGAAAAACGCGAAAAATATCGCGCGATCAAACGGCGGGTGAAAGAAATGGAAATCGGCAACCAAGATCGGATCATCGCCTTTCCGTCACTTTCGGACGACGATAGGTGGTACAAGCTGATGGAATTTTCGGCACTCTACTATGCTTATCGCCTTGCGCCCAGAATGGGGCGCAAGGCGCGAATTTTACAAGATTCGGATCGGTTTTTGAAGTCGCAATTTGCTACGAGCTTGTTTAATATTGAGGATTTTGTTGCTAAAATAAAAGATTATGAAGAAGGCATTAAAATAGACAAGTCGAAAGACGGGGTTTATATTTTTACTTTGCCGAGACCGATTACGGATGATGATTATGCGGCGCTTCGGCGCACGGAAGAAACGCGACGCGAGAGATTGCATAACGTTTTGAAGCCGAAAGATATGGATCCGGCGATTTTCAACGCGCTTTTGATGGTGGAACGGCAGTTACTACCGCGAATCAAAAAGTTGGAACGGGGTTATTATGATGCAGTGGGAAAAACTATGGCGGAAAATGTGCATCGGATTATGATGATATACGGGATGCTGACGGACGGGTTAGTAGGAAAAGATGACGCGGGAATGGCAATTCTCGAGAATGTTAATTCGCTAGCGGCGGGGCTGATACTGCTCGCGGAACTTCGGACTTGGCCGTATGAGACGGCGGCACTAATTGGCGAGAACATCAACACACTGAAGAAGCTGGTTTTGAAAGATTTTATTGGAAAAGCTTAATGGATGATTTTTACGGGTTGCTGAGGAAAGTCGAAGACGAAGGGGTGCGCGAATGGCTAAAAGAAGACCCGAAAAACATGATGTTTTTAGAGCTATATCTGGCGGAATTACAGGCGCGCAAGGGCGGGAAACGTAAAACGCACGATACGCATACGTTTGAAGCGAATTTATTTGAAAACTTGTCGCGGCTTAGAGATGCGCTGTGGGATTTAGATTATAAACCGAGTCGCGGGACGGCGCACATTGTGTTTCGGCCGGTGCAACGGGAGATTTTTGCAGCGCCGTATGTGGATAGGGTGGTGCATCATTATATCGTGGATGCAATTATGCCGTGGTGGGACAAGCGGCTTTGCTATGAATCGGGGAGTTGCCGAGTGGGAAAAGGCACGTCGTTTTGTATTGAGAGATTGAGACATCACACGGCTGCGGTGTCGCAAGGGTTTCAGAAAAAGACTTATGTGATCAAAATGGATATCTCGGGATATTTCATGCACATTAAACGCGATATTTTGTATAAGCGGGTGATGTGGGGATTAGATCAGCAGTTTGTTGGGAATAAAGGCAAAAGATACCAGGTTTTAAAACACGCGATTCATGAGGTGATTTTTGATGATCCGGTGAGGGGGGTGAGTATTCAAGGTTCGTATAGCGATTGGCGGGGGTTGCCGGAAGACAAGAGTTTGTTTTGCCAGCCGCCAGGTCAAGGCATGGTGATTGGAAATTTGACATCGCAGTTTTTCTCGAACATCTATTTAGACGTTTTAGACCGGTTTATTATGTTTGATTTAGGTTATAAACATTACGGGCGGTATGTGGATGATTTTTATATTGTGGTGACGGAAGATGAACTGGAACAGGCTTTGCTAGATGTTAAAGCGATTGGATCGTTTATGCAAGGATATGGGATGGCGATGAACCCAAAAAAGACACGCGTGATTGGCACGTGGCAAGGAGTGCCGTTTCTCGGCGCGGTGGTGCGAGACGGAGCGGTGTTGCCAGGAAAAAGACTGATGCGAAACTTTTCGCGGTCGGCATATGAACTAGAAAAAGGGCGGGGAAGTTTAGAGTCGGTTACGTCGTATCTTGGGATGATGTGCCATATGGATGCGTTTAAGGCGCAAGCGAAAATTTTTGAGCGTTACGGCTGGAAACGTTAAAGATACATTCATTATGGGCCCCTCTCCTTTTTGAGCCACTATGGATATGTTTTAACCTTGATGAGAGAACGGAGGGGCAGGAACCGGAAACCGGAAGCCTAGGACCCATCATACACGCAGCGCACCGAGAACCCGTTGTTGCGATTGTTGTTATTCTGCGGATTGACATTCGTCGCATTGACGTTCAGGTTGTACATATTCGTGGCACTGTTGTAAGTAGAAGACCAGAAGTTGCCGTTGCTACCCTGATTGTTGGCTGAGCTATCGTTGAAGTTGCCGGAGAGGGGCGACGATAGGGCAGGGAAAGCAACCTCATAGGTTTTTGCTACAGTCAGTTTCACGTTTTCAACGAGGAGCCAATACGTAAATGGCATTGCAATTTCCGACAGGAAAGAACAGTTTTGAAAGCGCGGACGACCGTAGGCGTCCGAACCGATGAATACTCTACCTTGCGGCAAAGTACGTTCTTTGTTCTCTCGTTTGGTTGTTAAGGTGCGCGAATGGCGATGAATTAAAGTGGAGCAATTACGGTCGCCATTAAACGCCATAACCACAATATAATTGTATCAGGTATTGCAAAAAGATGCAGAGTGTGCTATAATGATTTTTAATAACTAGATTTGAGGTTAGGTCTTTGGGTGATTCTCAACACTCTACCAGAGAAACCGGCCTGGAAGTCTAGTTTTAAGAGTGTTATAAAATTAAAGGAAAGGAATAGAATGCAAGTCATTCTCGGCACCAAGATTGGTATGACTCAGATCATCGGTGAGAACGGCGTTGTGACTCCGGTCACGATCCTTCAAGCTGGCCCGTGCACAGTGACTCAGATAAAGACTGTCGAAAGCGACGGTTATAATGCTGTGCAAGTGGGTTATGGTCAGGGTAAGAATCTGAGCAAGTCGGTTTCTGGCCACGTGAAGAAGGCTGGAGAAAATATAAATCCTAAAGTCCTGAAGGAGTTCAGAGTTTCTGAGATTCCTGCGGAGATGAAACTTGGGGATAACCTCACGGTCGAAAGTTTCAAGTTGGGAGACAAGGTGGCTGTAACTGGTACTTCGAAGGGTAAAGGCTTCGCGGGGACGGTGAAGCGCTGGAACTTCCAAGAATCTCGCAATACTCACGGCTTTAAGGGTGACATTCGGAAGGTCGGTTCGATTGGTTCGATGTATCCACAGAAAGTCTTCAAGGGTAAAAGAATGCCAGGTCGCATGGGTCATGACACCGTGACGGTGAAGAATTTGGTCGTGGCGTATATTGATGCGGCGAACAATTTGATTGGCCTGAAAGGCGCAGTGCCTGGTCCGAAAAAAGGAATCGTAAGCGTGGAGGGAGAGGAGTAATATGGCTACTTTAGATAAAGATATCTTTGGTCTCGCTGTTGAGAACCACGAACTCGTTAAACTCGCTTATGACGCATATCTTGCTAACTCGCGTTCGTCGCACGCAAAAACTTTGAAGCGTGGTGAAGTGCGCGGTGGTGGCAAGAAACCATGGAAGCAGAAGGGGACTGGCCGGGCGCGCTTTGGTTCGACCCGGAACCCGATTTGGCGGCACGGTGGTGTGGCATTTGGTCGCACCGGTGAAGAAAACTTCACCAAGAAGATTTCGCGCTCGTCGAAACTTCTGGCAGTGCGTCAAGCACTTTCGATGAAAAATGCGGACAAGGCTGTGATGGTTTTGCCGGCGGAAACGAAAGTTGATGGTAAGACGAAGACGGCGGCGAAAATTTTGAAAGATTTGAAGCTTGAAGGCAAGTATGTCCTCGCGGCAGTTTCGGAAAAGACTCCGGAAGTGCTTCGCTCAACGAATAACCTTGCTGACGTGAAAGTGGTGCGTTCGACTTATCTTAATGTCTTTGACATTATGAACGCGGACGTAATCGTTTTCTCGGAAGCAGGTCTTAAGGCAACCGTCAAATGGTTGAAAGGAGATAAGTAATGGAACCGAGAGCAACCGAAAAAACTTATCTTGAGCAAGCGAAGCGGACTTACGTTTTCCCAGTTTCGCGGACAGCTTCAAAGCAGGAAATTGCGAAGATGGTGGAAGAAGCCTACAATGTGAAAGTTGTGGATGTGCGCACCTTGATTCGCAATGGAAAAAAGACGAAGTTTTCAAAAGGTAAACACGCTTATCCTGGCATTACGCATCGCCAAGATAAAAAGTTTGCATATGTAACTTTGAAGGAAGGTAATTCGATTAAAGTTTTCGAAGAGCCAGAGGAAACTAAAGCCAGCGCAAAGGAAGCCAAAAAGGCTGACAAGAAAGCAGGCAAGGAGAGTAAGTAATGAGTATTAAAGCTTATCGCCCGATTACGCCGGCGCAGAGGCAGAAGACGACTGAGGATTATGATCAGATTACGACCAATAAGCCAATGAAGTCTTTGCTTGCTAGCAAGAAGCAACAGGCGGGCAAGAACAATCAGGGTCGGATTACGGTTCGACACCGCGGTGGTGGCGTCAAACGTCATTATCGCATTATGACCTACAACTTGCCGAAGGGTCTCACCTTGACAGTTGAGGAAATTGAATATGATCCAAACCGCAGCGCACGGATTGCGCGGGTGAAAGATCAAAACGGCGTGTATTATTATGTACTCGCTGACACAACGATGGAGAAGGGCCTCACCTTTAAAACTGGGGATGTAGAAGTTGAAAATTCTAACCGCTTGGCGCTCGAGAATATTCCGGTTGGTACGTTTGTGTATGCAATCGAATTGACGCCAGGACGGGGCGCACAGATGGTGCGCGCAGCCGGCGCACAGGCGCAACTAATGGCAAAGGAAGATGGCTATGCCACGCTGAAGATGCCATCTGGTGAAGTGCGCAAGGTCTTGTCGGCTTGCGAAGCTTCAATTGGGCAGGTGTCTAACCTGCAACATCAAAACGTGAAAATTGGGGCAGCGGGTCGCCGACGCCGCAAGGGTATTCGCCCGACGGTACGTGGTGTGGTGATGAACGCAACGGATCACCCACACGGTGGTGGTGACGGTGGCCGTCACGGTTCTGGCAAAGCGCCGCGAACTCCATGGGGTCAACTCACGCTTGGTTACCGTACTCGCCATAATAAGAAAACTAATAAAATGATCGTGCGCAGTCGCCACGAAGGAAAGAGGAAATAATGAGTAGGAGTCTTAAGAAAGGTCTATTCGTAGACTACAAACTCGCGAAAAAAGTTGCCGCACTTTCCAGCGAAGACCGCACCGTGATTAAAACTTGGGCGCGCCAGTCCACGATTTCGCCAGAAATGGTGGGGCGAACGATTGCTGTGCATAACGGCAAGGTTCATGTCCCGGTGTTTATCTCGGAAAATATGGTTGGTCATAAGCTTGGTGAATTTGCGCCAACTCGTAAATTTAAGCGCCACGGTGGCAAGAAAGCTGCTGAGGCGGCTGCTGCGAAGGGAGGTAACTAATTATGGCTACTGTTTTCGCACATGCATATGAAAAAGGTATCGATTCGATGCCACGCAAGACGAATATTGTGGCAAGCTTAGTGCGCGATCGCTATGTAGCGGACGCGGTGGTAATTCTCGAGAATACGCCACGCCGAGCTGCTAAGGCTGTGCGCAAGGCGATTGAATCGGCTAATGCAAATTTGCTCAATAATTCTGGTAAGTCGATTGATCCGAAAACGATTCGAATTTCCCGGATTTTTGTGACGAGCGGAACGCGGATGCGTCGGTATGTGCCGGCTTCGCGCGGTCGCGCTCTCCCATTTGAGAAAATTTCAAGTAATATATTCGTCGAGGTCGCAGGCGAAGAAAAAGTAAAGAAGGAGAAAAAGTAATATGGGTCAGAAGGTTAATCCCATCTCTTACCGTCTCCAGGTCAGCAAGGACTGGTCGTCCAAATGGTTCACCCGTAAGGCCGACTTCCGCCACTGGCTAGTGGAAGATGTGAAGATTCGCGAGCTGATCGAAGACCGGTTTAAAACCCGTCCGACGATTGCGCGAATCAACATTGAACGCTCCGCAAATCTTACTACGATTACGATTTTGACGGCGAAAGCTGGCGCGGTAATCGGAAAACAAGGTGCGGGCATCAATGAACTCAAGAAAGAACTTGAGAAGATTGTTTCGGGGCCGATTCGGATCAACGTCGAAGAGGTTAAGAAACCGGAACTTAACGCAAAGTTAGTGGCTGAGAACATTGGTTTCCAGCTCGGCAAGCGGATGAACTTCCGCCGGGCAGTCAAAATGGCTTTGCAGTCCACGATGAATGCTGGCGCTAAAGGTGTTCGTATCGAAGTTTCTGGACGTCTTAACGGGGCTGAAATGAGCCGCCGTGAGAAGTTCATCGAAGGTTCGGTGCCTCTACATACTTTGCGGGCCGACATCGACTTTTATTGCCATCACGCACCAACAATTGCTGGTATCGTCGGCGTGAAGGTTTGGATTTACAAGGGGGAGAAGTAAGATGGCTATTTTACTACCAAAGAAAACTGCGCACCGCAAGGTCCGCAAAGGCAAAAACGAAGGCGTGGCAACGCGCTGTAATACGGTTGCGTTTGGTGATTATGGGCTAATGTCGCTTGATAACGAGCGGATTAACTCGCGCCAAATCGAGGCAGCTCGTCAGGCGATTACGCGTTACATTAAGCGTGGTGGTAAAATCTGGATTCGGATTTTCCCACACACTCCGGTGACGAAGAAGCCGCTCGACGTGAAAATGGGTTCTGGTAAAGGTGAACCGCAATTCTATGTCGCAAAGGTGAAAGCTGGAACGGTGATGTTTGAAATTGCTGACGTGACGGACGAGCAGGCTAAAGAAGCGCTTCGTCTTGCGTCACACAAGTTGCCAGTGAAATGTAAAATTATAAAGAAAGAGGAGTTTTAAGATGGCACACACACTCATTGGAACAGTGACCTCCGATTCGCGTGATAAGACCATTACCGTCTCCATCATTTCTCGTGAAACTCATCCACTTTATCGCAAGCAGTTTACAAAAACTCGTAAATATACTGCGCACGATGAAAAGAATGAAGCGAAGAAGGGGGATCGGGTGGAAATTGCAGCGTGCCGACCTTTGTCTCACACTAAAGCCTATACTTTAGTGAAGATTTTGGAGAAGTCGCGAGGAACTGTTGAACTAAAAGAAGAAGTTAATGATGTCTTGGGCGAAGAGGCTGTAAAGGCTGAAGCTGTTGAGACGGTCAAAACGGAGGGGGAGAAATAATATGATTCAACAGGAAACTAGATTAAAAGTGGCGGATAACTCGGGCGCGAAAGAGCTTGGAGTAATTCGGGTTCTCGGCGGGACTCGTGCAAGGTATGCGCGGGTTGGTGATATTGTCACTTGCTCGGTTAAGGATGCAACTCCGACCGGTAATGTGAAGAAAAAAGCGGTGGTAAAAGCGGTAATCGTTCGGACGGTGATGCCAATTCGGCGCCCAGATGGTTCGACGATTCGCTTTGACGAAAATGCGGCGGTGCTCGTGAATGAAGACAAGACGCCAAAAGGCACGCGTGTCTTCGGGCCGATTCCGCGCGAACTGCGTGATAAAGGATTTACTAAAATTATTAGCCTTGCGCCGGAGGTACTATAATGAAAATTAATGATACCGTGAAAATTATCGCTGGCGATAATAAGGGCAAAGAGGCGAAGATTGTGCGAATTGACACCAAGAATCATCGTGCAATGCTAGAGGGGATTGGCATCGTTGAACGCCATTTGAAGAAGTCTTATGTAAACCCGAATGGGGGCAAAAAGACGATTCATGTTGGGGTCGAGATGTCGAATTTGAAGTTGGTGAAAGCGGCGGAATATAAGAAGGCCGAGAAACCAGCGAAGAAAACTGCCGTGAAAGCGGATGCTAAAAAAGCAAAGAAAGGAGCTAAATAATGGCGGAAAAGAAAACGGCTGCTGTTTCTAAAACAGCACAACCACGCTTAAAAGCTCTGTATAATAATGAGCTAAAAGCGAAGCTAATGAAAGAGCTGGGGTTGAAGAATATTAACCAGGTTCCAGAACTTAAAAAAGTCGTCGTGTCGGCGGGCGTGGGCAAGAAGCGCGAAGACAAGAAATTTACCGAAACGGTGGAACTGACACTCGCGAAAATTACTGGTCAGGCGGCGACTTCGCGACTGGCGAAGAAGTCGATCGCGACATTTAAGATTCGGAAAGGCATGGGAGCGCCAGTTGGCTATCTCACGACTTTACGGAATGATAAGATGTATGAGTTTGTCGATCGTTTAATTAATATCGCTTTGCCACACGTGCGCGATTTTCACGGCGTGTCAAGAAATGCGTTTGACAAGCAAGGTAACTACAATTTAGGCCTCAAGGAACAAACTGTGTTCCCAGAAATTACTTTCGAAGATGCGGCAGTTTTGCATGGCCTTGAAATTACGTTTATTATTAAAAATGGTTCAAAAGAAGGGAGTACTAAACTTTTGGAACTCTTCGGAATGCCGTTTGAGAAGGGAGATAAGTAAGATGGCTAAGAAATCTGCTGTTCTTCGCGACGAAAAACGACGCAAAATGTATGAGAAATATAAAGCTAAACGCGCAGAGCTGAAGGCAGCTGGCGACCTGGAAGGTTTGCAGAAGCTGCCACGCAACGCATCGGTGACGCGGCTGAAAAACCGCGATATGCTGGACGGGCGGCCGCGTGGTTATATGCGCCGGTTTGGTCTCTCTCGTATTAACTTCCGGGAAAAAGCTTCCAAAGGTGAGATTCCTGGTGTAACTAAGAGTAGCTGGTAGGAGAAAGGAGAAATATGTCATTACAATCTACTGATCAAATCGCTGACCTCTTAACGCGCATTCGTAATGCGATTGAGGCTGGTAAGACTGAAATCCTCGTTCCTACTTCGAAACTTAAAGTGAATGTGGTCGAGGTTTTGACCCGAAATGGCTACCTGGCTTCGTACTCGGTTGAAGAGGGCGAACCACGCGGGTTACTTCACGTGGTGATTAACGAGCCGGGGAAGGTGGCGCGGATTAACGAAATCGTAAAGGTTTCTAAACCGGGACGTCGGGTTTACGCTGGCGCGGATGAGCTACGAGCCGTGAAGTCTGGGCGCGGGATGGAAATCATTTCTACGTCTAAGGGGCTGATGACTGGGCGCGAGGCGAAGAAAAATCGCCTGGGCGGCGAAATACTAGTGCGCGTTTGGTAATACTATATATAATATATAGTAGCTCACCCCTGTTTAACAGGGGTGAGTTTTTGGTGTTTTTGGGGTAAAAATGGGGTAAAATCCCCAAAAATGGCTGTTTTCGGGGAATGGAATCCCCAAAAATGGCAGTTTTTGGGGAATTTGGGTTGCAAAGTGGTGTTTTGTGTGATATAATAGAGGTTATGATTATCAAACGAGATTTAGAACAGGAGATTAGAAATAGGATTGGTTCAGGGAAAACCATTGTGATTTATGGGGCGCGTCAAGTTGGAAAAACGACGCTTCTCAAGACAATTTTTGATGATGAAGATGATGTGAAGTGGATGAATGGCGATGATGAGCAAACGCAAGTGGATTTTCAGACTGCCGATTCAAAGGCTTTTTTGCCATTACTTGGCAATTATAAGACGATAATTATAGATGAGGCACAGAGAATTGAGAATATTGGTCTGAAACTGAAGATTCTGCATGATAATTACGGCGATAAAATACAGTTTGTGGCGACAGGGAGTTCGTCGTTTGACCTTGCAAATAAAATCAATGAGCCAATGACGGGACGAAAGTGGACTTTTTGGTTGCCAGCGCCTTCGGCTAGGGAGCTGGTGGAGACGAATGGCTATGAAAATGAGCTAGCGAATTTGGACAATCGTTTGATTTATGGTTCGTATCCGGCGGTGGTGCGAGATTTGCCGAATGCGAGAATTACAGCGACAGAACTTGCAAGTGATAGTCTATATAAGGATGTGTTGTCGCTCGGTGAAATTATTAAAACCGATAAGCTGCGGAATATTTTGAAAGCGCTGGCTTTGCAGGTTGGCGGGCAAGTTAGTATGACGGAACTGGCAGGGTTGGTAGGAATCGACCGGAAGACGGTTGACAAATATATTTCTCTGCTGGAGCAGTCGTTTATTATTTTTCGGTTGCCGTCCTTTAGCCGGAACTTAAGGAATGAGTTGAGGTTTTCGCAAAAGATTTATTTTTATGACACGGGAATTCGGAATGCGATTATAAATGATTTTCGTCCTATGGACTCGCGGCCGGATGCGGGTGCGATTTTTGAAAACTATGTAATTAGTGAGCTGAAGAAAAAATGTCCGCTTGATAATATTTATTTTTGGCGTAATACAGATCAGCAGGAAGTGGATTTTATATTGGAGCGAGACGGGGAGCTGACGGCGATTGAAATCAAACTAAATAAGGCTAATGCAAAATTGCCAAATGCGTTCGTTAATGCGTATAATCCGAAAAGAGTTGAGATTATTACGAAAGAGAATTGCCTTCTAAAATTAACTGAAAATTAGCTTAAAATGTGATTGATTTTTAGTTTTGGCTGGCTTATAATGGTAGGTAATAAGGAGTGAAAGGAGGTCATAGGCATATGACAAATAATATTAAACGGCTAGCGTCGGGATTTTCTGCGTTGGCGTTAATACTCGGGAATGTGGTGGTCCCGGCGGGAAGTGTCTTTGCAGATACAGACTTTGAGAGTTGCTTGGCTGGCACTGAGAATGTCTGTGCGTTGTTTGAAGACGTGACCATGGACGGGCTATACACGCTTGATCGTGACCTGACAATTGAATTAAACGGGCACAGCATTACATCTAGTACGACAGCGAAGTTTTTCCAGGTGGGAGGACATACTTTGAACATTACTGGTCCAGGGTCGATTTCCACTACCAATACTTTAAATACGGGGATTATCCGGGTTTATGGTACTGCGAGCGCTGATTCGTCCGATCGTACTCAGGTGACGATTGGCGAAGGCGTGACTTTGGAAGGCCCGAACCCGATTGTAGTATATAATAATGGTACTACAGCCTATAATATGCAGATTGATATTTATGGTACCTTGGCTGGACAAAACTCTGGTATTTGGATGCTTGGTAATATCAAGGATAAGACCAACTATCCGTTAGTGAATATCCATGATGGTGCGACGATTACGGCTAGTAACGAGGACGGCGTGGCGGTTTCAGCAATGGGATATGCGCGCTGGGATATTGGTGAGGCTACCATTACCGGTTCGGGGTCCGGTATTGGGATTAAATCTGGTATTGTCAATGTTGATGGCGCAGACGTTACTGGTACTGCGGCGCCAGAAGTTTTACCACCGGCAACTTATAACAACGGAATTAACGCTTCGGGTGCAGCAATCCAGATTGAAAAGAACTCTGGCTACGCTGGAGGGATTGAGCTGAGCGTTGAATCGGGTTCGTTTACTTCTGAGCACGAATCTGCAATCTATAGTTACGGCACGGTAGATTCGATTGAGTCGTTGGCTATTACTGGCGGTGTGTTTTCGACTGATCCGGCAGAATATCTAGCGGGAGGCTATAATAGCTATGATGGCGGGAATGGCTATTATGTGATTGCGGACGATGACTTTACAATTGCGTTCCCACAGAGCGAATATTCTGTGGCGGAAGGTCATGATATTACGTTAAATGCGACGGTGACGCCGACAAAGATTGGCGCAAGCGACCGGACGGATGTGGTTTATTCCGCATATTACACGAATGGCGATGAGCTGACAAACGAGGAAATCTCGGTTGAGGGCAATGCTGTCAGTGCGAAAGTTGGCGCGATAGGGACCTATAAAATTGTCGCAGAGGACATGAATGGCAATACTGCAGAGGCTCTGCTTAAGGTGGTTGCGCATGGCTCGCTTGAAGTTGAGGACAAAACTATTTATGTCGATTTGTCGGACTGGGGTGATGATAGTAACGTGCGGACTTTTGCGGAACTTGGCGTAACGGCAAGTGGCGAAGGGATTACGTATGAACTCAGTGGTGAGGACAATATTTATATTAACGACGAAGATCAAACAGCAACGATTTATGGCGAGAATGTAATTACCTGGTTCTATGACGGCGAAGAAAGAGGTAAGACGACCGTTAAAGCATACTCGGTGTATGATGATAGCGAGTATTACGGGATTCGTGTCAACGGGTTTTTCTATTATTATCCTGAGCACATTGCTAGCGAGGGGGTGACGGCGAGAATTGCGGATGAGACGATCGCGAAGTTTTCGACAATGACGGAGCAATCTGGTGATGAAGAATATACGCAAACCGTGATCGAAGGCTTGAAAGCCGGTGAGACGGCACTAGAATATGTGTATGATGGTCGGGTTGTGAAGACGACGCCAATTCGGGTGTATGAAATTACAACTACAATGAAGCGGGCACAAGCAGTGGGCACAAGTCAGACCTTTACGGTAACTACGGGTAGTGGTTATAAGGTTGCGGGTTTCTCGGTTGCGGCGGCAGATTCGTATAGTAGCGAGGAAGAAAATGCTGAGAAATCGGTTGAGGGCTCGATAAATAAAGATGGAACTTTCACGATCACTGTAAACAAAATGCCAGTCTATATGGCTTATGGGTATGACGATGAAGGCAATGAAGTGACGAGTGAAGAAAAGTCGCCATATGCATATGCGGTATTTATTCTTGAAGACAAGAATGGCAATCGTTATGAAGAAGGCTACGGCATTGTGTTGTTTGAGTTTGAAGCGACAGATGAGGCGGCGGAAGCGGTGGATGATGAAGAAGGCGTTGCGCGGAGCAACGAAAAAGTCATGCAGGCTTACGTGACCAGCATTATTGAAGAAGTGATGGCTGGCGACATCAATGAAGATGGCACAATGGAGCTGACGCTTGATGATGGCACTAAGGTTACGATTAGCGATACTGAAAGGCTTGCTGAAGCAATCCTTGGCGGCGAGACGATTGAAGCTGTTTTAACAGAGCCAGAAACTAGAAAAGAATCGGAACTTGGTGATGCGGAAGTCGCGAAACTTAAGTCCGAAATGGGGTCGGGTAAGACTGGTCACAGGTTTGTCGAGATTGACGTTGAGCTGCGGGCTGGCGGTGAGACGGTCGGTAAAATTACCGAGCTTGATAAATCACTCAAAGTCAGTGTGGACGTGTCGGATGACGCAGCAGTAGCAGATGGTTATACGCGAGTATATTCGGTCGTGCGCTATCACGGTGGTAAGGCAGAAAAGTTGAGTGACGTGGAATTTGACGCTGAACACAAGATTGTAAGCTTTGATTCGGACAGATTCTCGACCTACTTGATTGCTTATACGGATATGCCAGAAATACCGCGAGCGCCGGATACTGGCATCGTAAAAGACTAAAATAAAGACAAAATTTGGAAAGTAAAGGGAGCGATCCCTTTACTTTTTTGTTAAAGTGTGCTATAATGGTCAGGATATTAAAGTAAAGGAAGATATGAGTCGTATCGGAAAACAACCCATCGATATTCCGGCGGGAGTGACAATCACGGTCGGCGACAAGGAAATTACTGTCGCAGGCCCGAAGGGTCAACTCATCGTTCCGGTTCAGCCGAAAACCTTAACAAAGGTTGAAGGTACTCAGGTGATCGTTACCCGCGAGGATGACGAGCCAAAATCTCGAGCTTGGCACGGTTTGCAACGCGCGCTTTTAAACAACGCCGTTCAAGGTGTGACTAAAGGCTTTGAGAAAAAACTAGAAATTAACGGTGTCGGTTTCCGCCTTTCGGGCGGTGGACAAGAAATCGAGATGGCGCTTGGTTTTTCACACCCAGTGAAATATAAAGCTCCGGAAGGTGTCCAGCTGACTACTAACAAAATGGAAATCACGGTGTCTGGCATCGACAAACAAAAAGTCGGTCAGGTCGCTGCGGAAATCCGTGCGCTGAAGAAACCTGAACCATACAAGGGTAAAGGTATTAAGTATGTGGATGAAGTTATCATTCGCAAGGCTGGAAAGGCAGGTAAGAAATAATGAATAAGGTATTTAGAGCGGCAAGAACCCGCGCAAAAATTCATGGCACGAGCGATCGTCCGCGTCTTTCGGTTCATTTTTCGAACTTGCACATTACTGCGCAGGTGATTGACGATGACAAGAAAACCACTTTAGCTTATGCGACGACCGTAGGAGCTAAAATGACCGGTTCGAAGACGGAAAAGGCAGCGAAGATTGGTGCCGAAATTGCGAAAAAAGCGAAGGCAGCAAAAGTTTCCAAAGTCGTCTTTGACCGTGGGTCTAAATTATATGCTGGCAGAATGAAAGCACTCGCTGATGCTGCTCGCAAGGAAGGATTGGAGTTTTAATATGGCAGAAGCTGAGAAAAAAGCCCCAAGAGTAATTAACAAATCCGGTACTCTGAAAATGGAGGACAAGGTTGCGGCAACGAAGCAGACGCGTGATATTGCTGGAAAGAAAATGGATCGCAAGAATCGCCGGGACCGCGTAAAAGCGGATGTTGCGCCAAAGGAATTTGACGAGATTACGATTGCGGTGGATCGCGTTTCGCGGACGGTGGCTGGTGGTCGCCGGATGCGGTTTAAAGCATTGGTGGCGATTGGGGATCACAAAAATAGAGTCGGTATTGGTGTTGCAAAGGGTAACGATGTGACGACGGCGGTTGCAAAAGCAGGCCGTAAAGCCAAGAAGTCGATGATTACGTTTAACGTTGATGGCGAGACGATTTGCCACGAAACGCGTACGAAAGTCACTGGCGCGGATGTGTTATTGAAACCAGCCGCTCCTGGTACTGGGATTATCGCCGGTGGGACGGTGCGTTCAATCATGGGTCTGACGGGTGTGAAGAACTTAATTTCGAAATCGTTGGGCTCAACCAACAAAGTCAACATTGCTTATGCGGTGATCGAAGGTTTGAAACAACAGGTTCCACGCAAAGAATGGAATAAAGGGGAGAAGAAATAATGAAATATAGTGATTTGACGGTGAACAAGAATACCCGCCCTTCTCGCAAGGGTCGTGGGATTTCGGCTGGGCAAGGTAAAACTGCAGGTCGTGGCACGAAGGGTCAAAAAGCTCGGACTGGTCATTCAAAGATGCCAGCAGGCTTTATGGGCGGCCAACGCGCAATAATGCAAGCAGTGCCGAAGCTCAAAGGTTTTAAGAGTTTTCATGCGAAAGCAGAAGTTGTTTATACGGATAGATTGAACGATCTTTCTGGCAAAGTCGACAATTATGTTTTGGCGGAAAACAATTTAATTTCGAGTCCGTTTGTGAAAGTAAAAGTGATTTCGCGCGGTGAACTAACCGCAAAGATTGAGCTTGAAACACAATTTGCTTCGAAATCAGCTGTAGAAGCAATTAAGAAAGCGGGCGGGGCGTTTAAGAAAGTTGCAATTTTGCAAAAGCCAACTTTGAAAAAAGCTTAATGCTGGACCATGCAAAAATAACCCCGAAAGGGGTTATTTTTGTGGTATAATTAGATAATTAAGTGGAGTTATTATGGAAGAAAAAGAATTAAAGACGAGTTTAAAACAGCGGATTATTATTGCGGTGATTGCAGTTGTGATGGTGGGGTCAATATTGGCGAGCTATGCGGCGATTGTGATTAACGGGAGTAAGGGTTCTAGCACGGCAGATTCTGGCGTGAGCGAAGAAAAAATTGCGCAGTATTCGGAAGAATATACGGAAAAGCTGGCAAAGTTTAAGGAAGTGAGCGCGAGCGATTTTAAGACGTTTTTGCCATATAAAAGCGAAGTTAAAGCTTATAATGAGACTGCGGCGAACGCAAATGGAGTGCAGACGAGGGATTTGCTAGCGGGGACGGGACGGAAGTTGACGGAAGACGATACGGATTATTTGGCGTACTATATTGGTTGGTGCGCAGATGAGACAATTTTTGATTCATCACTTGACAATATTTCTAGCCCGACGGCTTTTGATAAGGCGCTGGATGCGTCGCTCGGAATGATTGAAGGCTGGAATGTGGGGGTGATAGGGATGCGGTTAGGTGGCGTGCGCGAAGTAACGGTGCCAGGAGAACTGGCATATGGTAGTTCGATGGAGATTTGTGGAGGCTATGATAAGCCGCTGAAGTTTTTGGTGATGGCGGTGGCAAATGAGGACCCTTTAAAGACGGCGGCGGCGGAGCTTGACATAGCTTATTTGAAGCTACAATATGCTTATTATGGTATAGATTACGAAGAAGTTTACGGAAATTAGTTTTGCTATTTATTGCATTTTGAAAAAAGTTATGCTAAACTAGTTTTATGAAGGCTAAACATATATTATGTGGTATAGGGGTAATGCTTGGGGGGATTGTAGCAGTGCAAGGTGCGAGTGCTTTGACGGCGCAAGAAGAAGTGGATATTTATTTCTCTTTTAACCCAACGATTGGTCTAACGCTTTCAGATGCAAAAATTTCGATTGAAGATTTAACGCCAGGGAACGCGGCAAAGAGCTCGAACATTACCTTGACGGTAAGTTCGAACAACACTTATGGATATAAGCTGTTAGCGACGGCGGGTGACGGCGATACTTATTTAAATAATAGTCTAGTGAACGGTGAAGCGACGTTTACGAGCGTGGCGGTAAATGCGGGAACGGCGTTAACTTCACTTAGCGATAATACTTGGGGTTGGGCGAAAAATAATGTCGATGCTTATTATGGGTTGCCATATTATACAAGCAGCACGCCGGCGGAAGTTTTGAGTACGAGCGCGGCGGGCGGGTCAACGGTGAGCTTTGCGATTGGCGCGAAGGCGGCTTCGACGCAGGCCTCGGGTGAATATAAGAATGTGATTAACTTTGCGTTGGTTGGAAATGTGGAAGCGGATTCGATTGATAAGGTGACAACGATGCAAGAGTTTTACGCGATGTCTTCGGCAAATAAAGCTTCAGTAGTTTCGTCAATGGTCGCGGGCGCAACTTACACGTTAGAAGATAACCGTAATGACGCTTCGTATCAAATTACGAAATTAAGCAGCGGTGTGGTTTGGATGACGCAGAATTTAGTGATTGCAAATAACGCTGAAATTGAGTCAGTGGATTCGAACTTCTCTTACGGGGAATATACGGTAGAAAATATTTCGAGCGGGTTATATGATTACTGTAACGTTTCAGCGGGAACGGTTTGCGAAGCGGAAGACACAACGGCGGCGAGCGAAGATATTTGCCCGGCGGGCTGGCGGTTGCCGACTTCGAGCGAGCTTTCTGCCTCGACGATTACAACTTCAGACAATTTAGCGTATAGTATGAATTACAGCGCAGCGAGCTCGGCAGTAGGAAGCGGCTTTGCGGTGCGGTGCGTATTGAAATAGTGTGTTATAATGGGGGATATGAAAACGTTTTTCTTTTATGATCTTGAGACTTCAGGGTTGAACCCGCGGGAAGATCGGATTATGCAGTTTGCGGGGCAGCGAACTACGATGAGTTTAGAGCCGATTGGCGAGCCGGTGAATATTTTGGTGAAGATGAGCGAAGATGCGTTGCCGAGCCCGCAGGCGATTGGTGTGACAAAAATTACGCCGCAAGATACTTTGCGTGATGGTATGAGCGAAGCGGAGTTTTGCCGGTATGTTTCTGAGGAGATTTTTACGCCGGAGACGGTAGCGGTGGGTTATAACACGGTGCGGTTTGATGATGAATTTATGCGGGCGACGTTGTGGCGGAACTTTTATGAGCCGTATGAATGGGAGTGGAAAGACGGGCGTTCGCGTTGGGACATGTTGGACGTGGTGCGGCTGGTGCGGGCGTTGCGGCCGGAAGGAATGAATTGGCCGGTGACGGAGGACGGGAAGCCGACGAACCGGCTGGAGCTTTTGACGAAGTGTAACGGGCTTTCGCATGAGCACGCGCACGATGCACTTTCGGATGTTTATGCGACGATTGCAGTGGCGAAAATGATTTACGAAAAGCAGCCGAAAATGTTTGAGTTTTTGTTTAAAATGCGCGATAAAAATGCGGTAAAAAAGTTAGTGAATTTGGAAGATAAAAAACCGTTTGTGTATGCAAGCGGAAGATATGCGAACGAGTTCAATAAAACCACTGTGGCATTTCCACTCACGGCGGGACGAAATGGAAATGTTTTGGTTTATGATTTAAGATATGATTTTGATAATAACAATTCTTTTCCAATTATTAAAGAGCTTTGTTTTAATAAGTGCCCGGCGGTGGCGCCGGTGGAGGTGCTGGATAATTTTGATGGTTGGGAAAAAATTGGTTTGACACGGGAAACGGTTGAGAAAAACTTGCAGGAAGTTTTAGCGCATCCGGAATTTGCGGAAAAAGTGCGAAGTGAGTATGAAAATCGGCCGGAGTTCCCGCCAGCGATTGAACCGGAAGCGGCGCTTTATGACGGGTTTTTGAACGATGCAGACCGAGTCAAGGTGGCGGCGGTTAGGAATGCGGACGGTCAGAAGCTCGCGGATTTTCATCCAGATTTTCATGATGTACGCTTGCCGGAACTTTTGCTGCATTATAAGGGGCGGAACTTTCCGGAAAGTTTGAGCGAGTCGGAAAGTTCGAAGTGGGAGGAATACCGTCGGGCGCGACTTTCTAGGCTTGCGCCAAAGTTTTTGGAAGAACTGCAGAAACTTTATGAAAAAGATGAGTTTGTGGCGGAAGAATTAAAGCTTTATTTTGAGAATGTTTTCGCGTCAGATTATTAAGCTTGTGCTATAATAATAGTATGGACAATAACAAAGTCATGATTGTTGGTACTGGAAATGTTGGTGCGAGCATTGCTTTTGCGATTACGCAACAACGGACGGCGGTGAACGAGTTGGTATTGACGGATATTCTGGCGCATGATGCGGAAGGTGAGGCGATGGATTTGAAAGACGCACTGGCAGTGGCGCCGAGTTATGTGAAAATTAAAAATGGAACTTATAAAGACGCGAAGGACTGTGATGTGGTGGTGATTACGGCGGGGGCGGCGCAACGGCCAGGCGAAACAAGATTGCAACTATTGAAAAAGAATGTGAACATCCTGAAGGGGATGGTTGAACAGATTATGGACAGCGGGTTTAACGGAATTTTTCTCGTGGTGACGAACCCGATGGATGTTTTAACGTATTTTACATTAAAGTTTTCGGGGCTGCCGGCAGAACAAGTGGTTGGGTCGGGAACGGTTTTGGATTCAGCAAGGTTGCGACAAAGAACGGCGGCGTATCTCAATATTAACCCGAAATCAGTACACGCCTATCAAGTGGGGGAGCACGGTGATTCGGAAGTGACGCTGTGGTCGCTCGCGGATGTGGGCGGACAAAAAATTGAAGATTTGCTGGACGCAGATGTACGAGCAGGGATTTCGGAATTTGCGCGAGGCGAGGCGTATCAGATTATTGAAAAGAAGGGCGCGACGTATTATGGCATTGCGACTTGTGTGGTGCAAATTTTGAATTCGATCTTGAATGACGAGATGCGGGTGTTGCCGGTTTCGTCATATGATAATTTTTCGGGAACTTGTTTTGGTTGGCCGACGGTGGTGGGGCGCGAAGGCGCGATTCGGAGGCTTGACGTAAAGATTTCAGAAAAAGAAGGTATGGAGTTACAAAAATCAATCAATGTTCTTAAAAATGCGCAGAGTAAGATTAAGTTGTAGTGTTCTAGTCGCGATGCTGCTAGCACTTTTGCCAGCGACGGTGTTTGCGGTTGATACGGAAAATTTTTATTTTGAAGATTTTACGGGCGATTATTATTTAAGTCGTGATGCGGATGGCGTGTCACATTTAAAAGTGATAGAAAGTTTTACGGCAATCTTTCCGGATTATAAACAGAATAAAGGTATTTGTCGGATGATTCCGTTTACGAATCAAGATAATGCGAATGTAACGTTGCCGAGTTTGACAAAAGCAAATATAAAAATAACACGTAATGGTTTAACGGAGCCAATTTATAGTATTATACAAGAAGATAATTATTATGAAGTTTGTACTGGTGATGAAAGTTATGTTTTAGGAAAACAAGTTTATGTTTTTGAATATAATTTTGAAAAAGTGGTGACGGATTTTTCGGATTATCAAGAGTTGTATTGGGACACAAACGGAAATGGGTGGACGCAGAAGTTTAATAGCGTGACGGCGCGGGTGCATTTTGCGGAAGATGTGGCGGATAATTATGCTGGAAAGAGTTGGTGCTATGTGGGAAGATATGGAGCGAATGGATCGGAGAGATGCACGATTTCGGACATTTCCGATGGTGTAGAATTTGTGGCGAAAAACTTGACGCGATATGAAAATTTGACTTTTGATGTGGAGCTAAAAGCGGGAAGTTTTGTGGTGCCGGAGCCAGAAAAAAATTATACGTTAATTTTTATAATGATCGGGTTTTTGATTGTGTGTGTTTTGCTTTTGATTAAACCGTTTAAGAAATTTTTGAGCACGCGCGAGAAGGCGAAATATTATAAAGATTTATTTATAAAACCGGAGTTCACACCGAATGCCGAGACTGGCGTGGCAGAGATGGCGGCGATTTATATCGGGAAGAAGCATGACGCGAAAGTGGCGGTATTGCTCGACATGATTGTGAAAAAGCAGATTAGCTTAGTGCAAAAAGGCGAGACAATGTTCGGGCGAAAAAAGTGGGCAGTGAAGGTTCTGGACGCTAGTAAGATTAGTAATGAGGGAATGTATCTGCTCAGGATTTTGGCGGGTGGTGCGAGCGTGAATGATGGTGACGAGATTGAAATTAAAACGCGGACGGCGACGGCGAGCTTGGTTTCGCTAAGGCGTAGTTATGAACGTGCGGTGGACGCGGAGTTAAAAAGGCAAGGACTGGTCGAGGGGAAATATAAGGGAGGTTTGATATGATAGGCGTGGTGGTTGGTGCGGATATTTTTATGCCAGTGATGATGGGGATATTTGTGACGTTTATCATAGTACGACTGATTTTGATTGAAAAAACGAATAAATTTTATTATCGGACGAAAAAGGGGCTGGAAGCGTCGCGATATATGGATGGGCTGAAGCTTTACATTGAGATGGCGGAAAAAGACCGGTTGAAGTTTTTGCAAAGTGCGACGGGGGCGGAAGTTTCGCCAGAGGGCGTGGTGAAGTTATATGAGAAACTGTTGCCATATGCGGCGGTGCTGGGGTTGGAGAAAAGCTGGATGAAGGAGTTGAGTAAATATTATCAAATGGCAGAAGTGGAAACGCCAGATTGGTACACGAATGAATTGGCGGCGTATTCGGTTTTGAATGCGGTAAATCGGGCGGCGACTACGGTGACGTATTCTTCGACTTACCAATCGAGCGGCGGATCTTCTTCGTCAGGGTTTTCCGGCGGCGGAGGTGGGGGCTTCTCCGGCGGGGGTGGAGGTGGTGGCGGTGGCCACGGTAGATGATTTTAAAAAGTTATGATATTATTAATATAAGTAAAGGAAATAGAAAATGGATCCAAATAGTGTAAACCCAACAATACCAACGGCGCCAGCGGTGCCGGAAGCACCGGTAACGCCAGCTGCGCCTGTTACTCCAGCTGCCGCGCCAGCGATGCCAGAGATGCCTGCGCCAGTGAATCCGGTAGTAAACCCGACTGGGGTGCCAGCGGTGGAACCGGCCGCGCCAGTGATGCAAGAACCAGCGACGCCGGCGATGCAAGAACCGGCCGCGCCAGCGATGCCTGAAATCCCAACGCCAGTGAGCCCAATTTTTCAACCTGGTAATCCGATGGTAGGGGCGACGGACCCGATTACGATGCCGAACCCGCCAAAAGAACCAGATCCGATTGAAGAAGAATTGAAAGCTCCGATGAAAGCGGCGGGGCCAGTGCCGGGTTCGATTGGCAGTGCGATTTCGATGCCATCAGAACAAGCGGCGGGGCAGCCAGTTCCAGCGGCACAAATGGGGCCAGTACCGAACGTGTCATTTAATGATCCGGCGATGCAGCAGCAGCCGATGCCACAAGGCGCGCCGATGAAACCAGCAAAAAAGAAGATGGATAAAAAGACGTTGATTTTACTTTGCGCGTTGGCCGGTGTGGTGGTAGTGGCACTCGCGATTGTGCTGGTGATGCAGATAATATAACTTCTTGTGTTTGCTAAAATCAGGGGAGTATTATAGAATATATATATGAAGAATATATATATTACTACTGCGATACCATATGTTAACGGAGTTCCACATATTGGTCATGCGATGGATTATTGTTTGGCGGATACGGCGGCGCGTTATTATAAGATGCTTGGGGACGAGGTGCGGTTCCAGGCGGGGACGGATGAACACGGGAATAAGATTTTCTTGAAAGCGAAGGAATCGGGCGAGTCAACGCAAGAATATGTTGATAAGAATGCGGCGAAGTTCCGGGAATTTATTCATAAGTTGGGGGTGGAATATACGGATTTTGTGCGGACGACGGATGCAGACCATGAGCGACGTTGCCAAGAGATTTGGAAGAAGTTAGAGCCACATATTTATAAGGCTGAGTATGAGGGCTGGTATTGCACGGGGTGTGAGCGGTTTGTAACGGAAAAAGAATGTGAAGAAAATCACGGGATTTGTCCGGACCACCAAAAGCCGTATGAAAAATTGTCAGAAGAAAATTATTATTTTAGGATTTCGGATTTTAAGGAACAAGTTCGAGAAGCGATTGAAACGAATCGGTTTTTGATTTTGCCGGAATTTAGGAAAAAAGAAGTTTTGAAGTTGCTTGCGGATTCGCCGGATGTGTCGATTTCACGGCCGACGTCACAATTAACTTGGGGTGTGCCGGTGCCGGGGGATGATTCACAAGTGATGTATGTTTGGATTGACGCACTTTCGAACTATATTACGATTCTTGGCTATCCAGAAAAAGATATTTCCGAGTGGTGGCCAGCGACGGCGCAATTTGTGGGAAAAGATATTTTAAGATTTCATGCGATTATTTGGCCGGCGATGCTGCTCGGATTAGGGCTACCTTTGCCGGAGCGAGTGGTTTCACACGGAATGGTGCTGGCGGATGGGCAAAAGATGAGCAAGTCGATTGGCAATGTGGTAGATCCGATTGAAGTTTTGGAGCGTCATGGGCTAGACGCGTTTCGGTATTTCTTCCTGCGGCATATTGATACGTTTGCGGATTCGGATTTTACGTGGGAGAAGTTTGAGAATGCATATAATAATGAACTAGCGAATGATTTAGGCAATTTAGTGCAGAGACTTGCGACTTTAGCACAGAAAAATGAAATTAAGCTGGGCGAAGTTCCGGAGTTGAAACTGCCGGAAGCATATTGTGATTTGATGAATAAGTTTGAGTTTTCGCGGGCGTTTGATTTTGCCTGGGAGAAAGTGCAAGAGCTGAATAGTAAAATTGATGAGGAAAAACCGTGGAGCTTGGCGAAAAATAATGAGACAGAAAAATTGCAAAGTTGCATGACTAGCTTGATTTTGGGACTACTTTCTGTGAATAAAATGATTTCACCGTTCTTGCCAGGAACTTCCGAAAAGATTGCAACGATTTTTAAAGATCCGATTGTGCCACCGGAAGAGCCACTGTTCCCGAAGAATAAATAAAAAAATAACCCCCGGAGGGGTTATTTTTTATTCTTCGGAAGATAATTTTCCGACGAAGTCGGACAAGTAGAATCCGCAGACGCCACCAATGGCTGGGAATAATACGTAAATGGTGAGAGCTTGGCAAACGCCGCCCATGATTTCACCAAAGTTTTCGCCAGCGGTTGGGAAGATTTGAGACATCAAAGCGATTGCTGGGTTGAAAGCAAAGTTGTTTTGAAGTCCAAAGAATGCGCCAGAAACAATGTAGCCCAAGAAGAAAGCGAGCACAAGACCACCGGCAACAGTTGCACCGAAGGTGAAGACGCTGCGCTTGTATTTAAGGGCGCGGGCAAACATGAATGCAATCACGACTGCGCCGAATAGCTCAATCATTGCAAAGATCCAGAATTGACCTTCACCGACTGAGGTGAGAGCTTGAATTTCGCTGGCAGTTTCGCCACCGGCGAGGTGGAACGAATTCAGAATGAGCCAGCCGAGCCAAGCGCCAACGATTTCAGCGATGATATACATCACGCCGCGGATGACGGACATACGGCGAGAAGCCATCATGCCGATGACGACGATTGGGTTCAGGCAGGCGCCAGAGAAGGCGTAAACTGCGATGACTACTGCAACGACGCCAAAAATGAAAGTTGCAATATTGGCAACGCCGACGAATAAGAGCGAGAAGAACAGCATCGCAATGAGTGCGGTGCCGATGACTTCGCCAAGCAGAGCGCCGTAGAACTTGTGGTTTTTGAAAATTGTCAAAATGCTTTCATTCTCAGCATATTTTTTGCTGAAGAAGCCAGTGAGACAAGATTTTTTCTCGTCGGTTTCTTTCACAACGGTTTTAGGAGCCTCGGATACTGGTTTCTCTTCAGTCTTCGCGGCAGTAGTTTTCGGTTTTGTCGTCTTTGCGGCGGTCTTAACAGTTGACTTCGCGGACGACTTTGGCTTCTTTGTTGCCATGTATTCCTCCTTTGATTGATATTAGCTTTATTATAACATAGATTTTGGTGGTATAATAAAAAATATGGCAATAATGATGAATCGTGAAGATGACAAAAATCAAGAACTGACGGCGCGGATTCAGGCGGATCTTCGGGTGCGGGCGAAGAAGACGAAGGGCCTGGATGAAGACGAAGATGAAGACTTTGGCGTTTATGTTTTTCCGAATTAGTGCTACAATATAATATATATGGATGAAAATCTCGCGAATTCGGAACGAGAGGCGTTTGAGGCTCAAGCGCCGAGTCTTTATACTGGGTCGGGGCGAGGAGAGCAGAAAAAAGGGCGGGTTAAAGGGATTTTGAAGAAAAAAGGGCCGATAGCGTTTATCATTGGTTTGATTTTTGGGGTGGGGGGATTAATGGGCGGCGCGCAATTGATGCAACCGTTTAGTTTGATTGAACAATTCAGGGAAACTTTTAATTCAATGCAGACTTCGACGAGGGTGCGCTCTGGTAGTTTTATGCGATATCAGATGGATACAACGCGCGTAAAAGATCCGATCAAAGGTAGGATTTTTAGCGAGGATACGTTTAAAATTACGAAGTCACAAGCGCAAAAGTTGGCGGCGCAAGGGATTGAATACGATAACGATTACGAGGGGACGGGAACGCGGGTTTTGAAATTTGATGATGGGACTGGACAAATTAAAATTGTGACGGCGGATGTTGACGCGGCGACCAGGATAGGCAGCGATGCAATAGATTTTGACACTTTGTATAAAACCAATGCAGATTTTTATAATGGTTATAATAAAGGGTCGATGACTTGGCGAGGGGCGATTGCGAACTGGTTTGATACGATTACGGTGAAGTTTTTGCAAAGTAATAAAATTACGCGGAATTTGTTCCAGGATTTTCAGAAAAAAGTAGAGGCGGAGAATGAAGGGAATTCGAAAAAGGTAGCACTGGAATTGATGGCGAAGGGAGCGGATGAGATTACGGAGGGAGGATATAGGACAACTGGCGTGGATGAAGAAAAAGAAGTTGAGGTTGAGACTACTGATGATAAGGGGAATAAAGTTACGACGACTGAGACTGTGCGAGAGACTGTCGAGACTGGTAGATTAAATCCAGATGGCACTAGCAATGGTGGTAGATATTTGACTGGTGATACCGACACGACTGGCGGCATGAGAACTAGCCGAGCAAATCTTAAGACTGAAGCTGATGTTAAAACGAAATTGAGTAGCATTTCTGGTAGCGTGCAGAAGGGTGCGAATATTGCTTGCACGGTATTTAATGTGCTAGGTGGAATTAGTGCTTTGGTGACGGCGAGCGAAGCCTTGCAAGTAATAAGTTTGGTGACGAGTTATTTTGAGGCGATTGATAAAGTGAAAGCGGGCGATGGGACGGATTCGCCGATACATGATTTGACGAATGCATTAAACGAAAAGACAACAAATACCAATGCGGTACTTGCGAGTGTGTCAATGAACGGAGATGATATATATGGTAATACTGAATATGTAACAACTGAGAAATCAGCGATGGAGGCAAGCGGGATTACGGCGCTATATGGTGGTGGGGCAGTTAATCCGAAAGACCCGAGCGTGCAGAGTTTCAACTTTACTGGCAGTATGAAAAAAATCTTTAACGGTTTGGGGACGAGTTTGGCGATGTTTGAGACTTGTGCGGTGGCGAAAATAGCCGCTAATGCAACGAGCGCAACGATTGACGCCATAACGGTCGCGGGATGTATACTTGGTGCGGTAGGGGCGGCGTTTACGTTTGGGGTTAGCGCTACTGCTTGTGGTCCGCTAGTTGCGAATATAGCGACCGGTGTTGCACTTTCGGTGGCGATTGGTGTGGCCGTAGCTGGCGTAGTGGCGGCAGTGACGCCGACGGTGGCAAAGATGTTGACACGAGATTTGATTACGAATATTGGCGGGGAAGATTTGGGAAATGCATTGACCTCGGGGGCGAATATGTATATGGGGAACACGCATCGGGCAAATGGCGGGTCGCTAGCCAGCCGCGAAAAATATGTGCAATTTGCGGTGGCGCAGCAAGCGGTAATTGCAGACAACGCAAAATATGAAAGGCAAAATCGTGACCCGTTTGATGCAACATCGAAATATACATTCATGGGGACTTTGATGAATCAGGTAATGAAATTTGCTTCGACGAGTTCGGTGATGAGCGCGGTGACGTCGGTGAGCAGCGTAGTGTCATCTTCGGTGATTGCGATGAGCCCGTCGGCGTCGGCATATGATATTGCGGAGGATTTGCCGGACGAGGAAACTTTCAAAGAAACTTGTCCGTATCTTTGGTCGATTGGGGCGGTGGGTGATGCATATTGTAATCCATATGCAATTACGGATATGTCAACGATTGAACTAGATCCTTTGACAGTAATTAATAAATTGAACGATCCGAATGGGGATGGGGATTATAGTGATAGCAATTTTTTGGATGAGGAAACGTCGGACGGGAACGTGAAGATTGACAAAGGTTCGGATTTGGCAAGGTATATATTATATTGTGACAACCGGACTTCGGTGTTTGGGATGACGGATTGGAACATTGTGAATGAAGTTGGTGATTTCGGAACTGTAAAGACTGGTAGCTCTTTTGTAAATACAATGACGAATTCGGCAATTGGAGCGATTCCGGTAATCGGCGACGTAATCGATGTAGTGGGGAATAGCAATGCGCTAGCGCTTTCTGGCTATGTGAGTGGCGAATCTTGTGTGGCGGGAAATACGGTCAATAAGGCGGCTTCGCCGAATTGGGAGATGGGAAAATACTACCAAAGGTTTATTGAAGACCAGTCTTTGGCGGAAACGATTGGGCTGTTTGGCGAAAATGGAAAGTCAGCCGTGACGGCGTTTCTTGATGAATATTATGAAGAAAATCCTTTGGACAATTCGTATGAAGGGATTTTGGCGCGGTATTCAGGATTGACGAAGGATGACGTGATAGCGCTGCTTGACTATATTGATTATTCGGTTTATGTGGCGAATTATGATCCGAGTGAGCGATATGCATTTGGCGGTGGTGCGATGAAAATTGATGATTCGGAGGCGGTTTTGTTTACGGACGAAAATGAAGAAAAATTTTATAATATTTGGTGGTATAATAATATATATGACAGAGTTGGAAGAGCTGAAACAAGAGCTAAAAAAACTGAATACTGGGTATGCTAAAATTCGCGAAGTGCCGGCGGAGAAGCGGGGCGAGTTTGGACGCGAACTGAACGCGAAGAAGCTGGCGATTTTGGATCAGATTCGGGTGGCGGAAGAGGCGGCGCTCGACACGGAAGTGGAAGCGATTGATATTACGGCGCCATGTGGCGTGAACGAAAAAATGCCAGAGTTTTATTCGGTGCTGGATGGCTCAAAACACCCGTTAATGACTGAACTTGACCGTGTGATTTCGATTTACCAACTAATGGGATTTGACGTTATGGAGTCGCGTCAACTTGATGATGAGTTTCATATGTTTGACTCTTTGAATTTTGCGGCGGAACATCCGGCTCGTGACGGTTATGATACATTTAGGACCGAAGAGGGACTGATTCCGCCGGCTCATACTTCAACGATGCAGCACCGGGTTTTGAAAACTTATAAAAATCGGTTGGCGCAAGGAAAAGAAATTGCGGTAGTGGTGCCGGGGCGGGTTTATCGGAATGAGGACGTGGATGCAACGCACGAGCACACTTTCTATCAATGCGAAGGGGTTTATGTGTCCAAAAATTGCACGATGGGCGATATGCTCGGGATTTTACGAGAGTTTTTTGAAAAATATTATGAGCAGAAGTTAAACATTCGGACGCAACCGGGCTATTTTCCGTTTACGGAGCCAAGCCTCGAGTTTATGATTGAAAAGCCAAAGGCGCTGGGCGGAAAGAAAGGTGACTTTTTGGAGATGCTAGGCTGTGGGATGATTCACCCAAATGTTTTGAAGATGGCAGGGATTGACCCTTCGGAATATCATGGGTTTGCTTGGGGTGGCGGAATTGACCGGTTGGTGATGCTTCGATATGGGTTAAAGGACGTGAGACACTTTGAAGCGGGCAATCTTAATTTCTTGAAGGAGTTTTAATATGAGGATTTCTCTAAATTGGCTTAAAAAATATGTTAAGATTCCGGTTTCGGATGAGGAGCTGATTCGGTTGATTGGTGCGCGGCTGGTCGAAGTTGAAGGAGTGATTGATGAAACCACGAAATATAATAATATATATATAGTGCGCGTGGTGATAGCAGAGAAGATTCCAGAAACGCATTTAACATTGTGTCAAATTGATTGTGGTGAGAAAGATTTAGTGCAGGTGGTTTGCGGAGCGCCAAATGTGCGCGAAGGGATGCTAGCGGTTTGGATTAAACCGGGGGCGATTGTGCCAGCGTCGGTACAAGAAGATGCGCCGTTTGTGATTGGCAAGCGGAAGATGCTTGGAAAATACGAAAGTAATGGGATGCTTGCGGGGGCGGATGAGCTGGATTTTGGTGATGACCATTCAGGAATTGTGGAGATTGATCCGGAAATGGCACGGCCGGGAGAACTGCTTGTGGATGTGTTTGAACTTTCAGATAAGATTCTTGAGATTGAAAATAAGTCTTTGACGCATCGGCCAGATTGTTTCGGGCTGGTTGGGTTTGCGCGAGAAGTGGCTGGGATACTGGGGGAGAAATTTGAAGTAAATTTCGTTCGCAGTTCGCGGCGCGCCGGGCGAATCTCTCAAAGTCTCACCGGGCCTGCGCCCGGGACTGTCCGGTACTCGGCTCGGGAGACTTTTCGGGATTCGCGCGGGCTTGCTCAAGGCTCACGGAATTTACTTCAAATTTCTATCGATAACTCTGTTTGTTCGCGGTATACGGCAGTTGTGCTAGAAAAACATGGGGAGATACGGAAAAAGTATTTAACGTGGCAGGATACGATTTTGGCGAAGTCGGGGATGCGCCCGATTGACCCGATTGTAGACGCAACGAATTATTTAATGTTACTGACAGGGCAGCCGCTGCACGCATTTGACTATGATAAATTTGTTGCGGTCGGCGGGAGTGCGAAGCCGACGATTAAAGTGCGCCTCGCAAAAGATGGCGAGAAATTAGTCTTGCTTGATGGGAAAGAAGCTTTGCTAAATGAGAATGATATTGTGATTTGTTCTGGTGACGTGCCGGTAGCGCTCGCTGGGGCGATGGGTGGTGAGTCGACAATGATTGATGAAAATACACGGAATATCATTTTGGAGTCGGCAACGTTTAGTCTTTATAATTTGCGGAAGACGCAAATGGCGCATGGGATCTTCTCGGAAGCAATTACGCGGTTTACGAAAGGGCAACCGCCATACCAAACTTTGACGGTAGCGGAGGAGTGTGCGGAGATGCTTTCTGACGGATTTAAAGTGGTTGATGTTGTCGACCAGAGGTCGTCCGCCGGGCGTCGTCTCGAAAACGAAAACTCGTTTTCGTTTTGCTCGTCTCCTACGGCGGTAAAAATTACAACAGATGAGATAAACGGGCTGCTTGGGACGGAATATAACGAAAGTTTAATCACGAAAACTTTAGAAAATGTTGGATTTGAGATTAAAAGAAAGCGCGGAGAGCTGGAGATTTTGGCGCCGGAATGGCGAACGGATATTCATATCAAAGAAGATATTATTGAGGAAGTTGGGCGGCTTTTGGGCTACGATAATATTGAGCCAACATTACCAAAACACGGGACGGCCGAGAAAAATAAGATGTTTGGGTTGAAATTGGCGGTGCGCGAGGCTATGAAAGAATTTGGGGCGAACGAGGTTTTGACATATAGTTTTGTGAGCGGAAGATTACTTGATAAGGCGGGGCTGGACAAGAAAAATTCGTATAAGATTGTGAATTCGATTTCGCCGGAACTGCAATATGTACGGCAATCGATTGTGCCGAGTCTGCTCGAGAAAGCGTATGTAAATCAGAAAATACCATTTGATAAGTTTGCTTTGTATGAAATGAACAAGGTTTATCGGAAAGATTTGGGCTTTAATGATGAGCAAGTGCCGGTTGAGAGAATGCAGATGGGATTTGTGGTGGCAGAGCGAAAAGGTGTGGGGACGGCATATTATAAAGCGAAGTATTATGTTTCGAAATTGTTGGCGGAGTTTAATATTGAACCGGAGTTTTTGCCGATTAAAAGTAAGGCACCGATGAATTTACCGTTTGAGGATAAGCGAGCGGCGGAGATTTGGGTTTCTGGCCAGTGTATCGGAGTGGTGGGTGAGTTCAAAAACTCGGTGCGACGGAACTTTAAATTGGCGGAGTATTTGGCAGGATTTGAAATTGATTTAGATTTGGTTTCGGAGCTAGCGACGACGAAGAAAATTGAAAGTGATTTTGAAGTGCGAGAGAAAATTGACGAGACGGTGACGACAAAAGAAACTTATGCGGAGACTTTGGCGAAGATTTTGAAGAAATATCCGGGTGCAAAGATTACGCCGGTGGGGATTTATCAGCCAGAAGGCGTAGAGACAAAAAACATTACGTTCCATATAGAAAAATAATTGCGGTTATGCTATAATCGTAGTATGATACTCCTCGATAATGTGAGTAAAACTTATCCGGGTGATAAAAATCCGGCGCTGGATTCGGTGTCGCTTCACGTTGAGCCGAATGAATTTGTGTTTTTGGTGGGGAAGTCGGGCGCGGGGAAGTCGACGCTGATTAAAATGATTACGAAAGAGGAAGTGCCGGATTCTGGCAAGATTGTGATTGGCGGGATTGATCTTGACTATGTGAAGAAGCGGCATATTCCGGGTTATCGGCGGCGGCTCGGCGTGGTGTTTCAGGATTTCAAGTTGTTGCCGCGGCGGACGGTTTATGAAAATGTGGCATTTGCGCTGGAGATTGCCGGGATGAGCGGGCGCGAAATTCGGAAGACTGTGCCGAAGGTTTTGGAATTGGTGGATTTGCTTGATCAGGCAAAGAAGTTTCCGTCGCAACTCTCAGGCGGGCAACAACAGCGGGTGTCGATTGCACGGAGTGTGGCGCGGCAACCGAAGATTTTGATTGCGGATGAGCCGACGGCGAATTTGGATAAGCTGACGACGGCGGAAATTATTGAGCTACTGAAGAAAATTAACGATTTTGGTACGACGATTTTGGTCTCGACGCATGATGAAGAAGTGGTGAATAATTTACAAAAACGCGTGGTGACGCTAAAAGATGGAAAAATCGTGGACGACCAGAAAAACGGTGGAATTTATAAGTTGGATGAGAAAAAAGTCGAGAAAGCGCCGCGCGTGATTCAAACGCCGGGGCACGCAATGAGAAAGAGAGTGATACAATGAGCGAAGATAAGGGTTTGAAAAAAGCGACAAAAAAGGGCCTGAAGACGATGCAGAAAACGCGCGCGAAACATCCTCTGCGTGAAGAAGGCCGGATTTTGAAATATGGGACGAAAGGGTTTGCACGGAATATCTGGCTATCGACGGCGGCGACGGTGGTGATGGCGATTACGCTGATTATTTTGTTTGTGACGGTGGTGGCGAGCGTGATCCTTACTAGTACGGCGGAAATGATGCGTGATAAAATTGATATTACGATTTATTTAAAGCCGAACACGTCCGCTGAAACTTTGAGCGAGCTTACGGAAATTATTTCAAACGATAAAAATATCAAAAGTGTGGTAACTTCAACTTCAGAAGAAGAATATGAAAAGTTTATTGCTGAAAACGCTGACAGTAAAGAAATTTTGGACGTGCTAGATGATGAAATGAAAGCGTTGATGATTTCGAAGATGCAAGCAACAATGCGGGTGAAAGTTTATGATGTAGATAATTTAGATAGCATTAAGAATTTGGTGGAAACGAACGAGTTATTTGTGGAATACGTGGACGAAGAAATGGCGCCGACTTATGATGTAAATCAAGTGGAGATCGCGACGATTACGTCATGGGCACGGATTGCGCGAACAGGAGGGATGATACTTGCGATTGTATTCTTGGTGATTTCGGTGCTGATAATTTTCTCGACGATTCGGATGGCAATTTTCTCGCGGCGCGAAGAAATTTATATGATGAAGCTAGTAGGTGCGGATAAACGCTTTATCCGTGGGCCGTTTTTGGTGGAGGCGGAAATTTGTGGGGTGATTGCGGGTATTGTGGCGGCAACGGCTTCATATTTTGGCTTTATGGCGCTGGCGCCGAATTTGACGGAATATGGAATTAACGTGGACGCGATTACGAGTGTGCTTGAGTCGAACCAACTAATTTTAATATATCTGGTATTTGTGGCGGCAGGAGTGGTGATCGGGCGAGTGTCGGCAAGGTTGGCGATTTCGAAATATCTCCACAAAACTTGATTTTAGCTTGACGCTTATGCTATAATATATATATGGTTATGCCTAAAACAAAAACGACAAAAAAAGTGGGTGCGATTTTGATGGCACTAGTGGTTTTGGTGTCGGTTTTTGCGAGCGTCGGGATGGTGCAAAGCGTGAGCGCTTTGTCGAAGGCCTGTCGGAATAGTGCGGCTTGTATGGAGGCGGTGGCAAAAGAGCAAGAGGCAAATAAAAACGCGGCGGCGGCGGCGAGCACAGCTTCGCTTTATCAAAATCGAGTCTATGAGTTGAGCGCGGAAATTGCGGCGAAAGAACTTCAGATTGCAGAAACAGAAGCGGAAATTGAAGCCCTGAATAAAGAGATTGAAGCGACGGAACTGAAACTAGAGGCGGAACAGAATGCGCTAGTTGAGCTTTTGGTTAATATGCATTTTGAGTCGGACGCGGAGCCAATTACGATTTTGGCGGGGGCGAGTTCGATTTCGGACCTTGCGGAAAAGCAAGCACGAGGCGAAGTGGTGAAACAGCAAATTAGCGCGACGGCAAAAAAGGTAAAGGAGACCAAAGAACAGCTTGAAGCTGACCGTGAGCGAGTTGAGGCGCTACTGGCGGAGCAAAAAACGGCGCGAGAACAACTGGTGGCGAGCCGAGCAGAACAGCAAGCGCTAGTAGAAAAATACCAAAATGATGCGGCGGGCTATGCGGCAGTGGCACAAGCGGCTAAAGACGCGCAACGGGCGGCAGAGCAAGCGGAACAGGAAGCGCACCCGGAGCTATATCGCGGTAGTTCTTATACGGGCGTGAATACTTATCCGTGGCAAAATGATTGTCCGGGGCGGCAAGATGACTATGTGACTTATTGGGAAGATGCGTATGGTTTTCATAAAATTGGTGGATATGTGTGCGAGTGCGTGAGTTACGCAGGTTGGAAAGCGTATGAGGCGTTTGGCGTGGCGGCAGCGTGGGGAAATGCGTATTCTTGGGATGATATGGCCAGAGCGCTGGGCTACGTAGTGGATCATAATCCGGCGGAAGATACGATTGGGCAGGTTGATGGCTATCCATATGGACACGTGTTTTGGGTGGAAAGCGTGAACGGGGACGGCTCGATTAACGTAACGGAGTATAATAATGCTTATGCGACGTATTTGTATTCGGGCGTATCAAGATATGGTGATTTTGGTTCGCGGCGTATTTCAAGTAGCGAACTTTGGCAGTATAATTTCATTCATTTAAAGTAGCGTTTATGCTATAATTAGGTAATGAGCAAAAAAGTAGAGTGGAAAGAGAAAAAAACTAGTCTTGGGAATGCAATTATCATTGGTGCCGTAATGGCAGTAATTGGGGTTTTGATTGGTGCGAATTGGAACAATATTTTTGGCGGATTTTCGCCGTATCTAGGCGGAAAGGTTAGTGCGTCGGTGGATTGGTCTGAGCTCAATGAAGTTTATGATAAGTTAAGCACGACTTATAACGGAGAAGTGTCGGTTGAGAAGATGATTGACGGGGCGAAGGCTGGCATGGTGGAAGCGCTGGGCGATGTTTATACGGTTTATATGGATGCAGAAAAAAGCGCGGATTTTTATGATGATTTGCATGGCAATGTGGGGAGTGGCATTGGAGTTGAGATGGGGCTTCGCGATGGATATGTCAGGGTGCTTCGGACTTTGCCGGATAATCCGGCGCGAAAAGCGGGAGTGCTCGCGGGCGATATTATTTATAAAGTGGACGGGGAAGAGGTTTGGCAACTGTCGTCGGATGAAGTGGCTACGAAGGTGCGAGGTGAAACTGGGTCAGAGATTGCGTTAACGGTGGTGCGTGACGGCAAAGAACTAGATTTTACGATGACGCGCGAGGCGATCAATAACGTTTCGGCATATGTGGAATACGACGGGTCAACAGCAATCGTGACTTTGACGCGGTTCGATGATAATACGGGGAAGAAAGTGCAAGAAATGGCGAAAGAGTTTGCGGGGAAGGGTGTTAACAAAGTGATTTTGGATCTGCGTGGGAATGGTGGGGGTTACGTTTCGGCGGCGCAAGATTTGTTGTCCTTGTGGCTAGACGGGAAGAAAATGTATGTGCAAAAATCTTTGCATTATGGAAATGTGACGACTTCGACGGCTTCGGGCAAAGCGATTTTGTCTGGGATGAAGACGGTGGTTTTGGTGAACGGGACGACGGCATCGGCATCGGAAATCGTGGCGGGGGCGTTGCAGGATTATGATAAGGCGACGATTGTGGGCGAAAAGACTTATGGTAAGGGTGTGGTGCAAAGTTTGTTTAATTTGTCGGATGGGGCGACGCTGAAAGTGACGACGGCGGATTGGTACACGCCACTAGACCGGTCGATTAACGGCGAAGGGATTACGCCGGATATAGAAGTGGAGCGCTCGTATGAAGATATCAACAAAATGCGCGACCCGCAGATGGACAAAGCGAAGGAGTTGTAATGAAAATCGTGATCGCGACAGCCGTTTATGCGCCAATGATAAACGGGGTGGCGGTTTTCTCGCGCAACCTGGCTTTGGGGTTGGTGCGGCGTGGGCATGAGGTTTTGGTTTTGACACCGTCGCAGACGGGGAGGAATTATACGGCTGCTGAAGATGGGGTGCGAGTTTGCTATCTTCGTTCGGTGGAGGCGAAGGTATATCCCGATCAAATTCACAAGGCGGAAAAAAGGTTCCGGCTGTTTTATCGGCACGGGTTTAGGGTATCGGTGTTTCCGCAGCGAGAGGTTGCGAAGATTTTGGGGGATTTTCAGCCGGATGTGGTGCACGTGCAAGTTTCTGACCCGATTGGGCTGTCGGTAGTTTCATACGCAAGACATCATGGTATTCCGGTGGTGACGACGGAGCATAACCAACCAGAGGTGATTACAGAGCCTTTGAAAGTACCGAGACTAGTGAAGAAGCCGATTGATGCGTTGCTTGCGAACTATTTTGCGAACCGGCAGAGCAAAAGTGATTTTGTGACCATGCCGACGAAACAGGCGATTTATAATTTGCTGGATGGGCGGGATTTCAAGGTGCCGGTGGCGGCGGTGTCAAACGGGGTAGATTTGTCGGAATTTCGGCCGGGGAGGCCTTCTTCATTAGCGTATAAGAAATATGGGGTTTCGCCGGATGTTCCGATAGTGCTTTATGTGGGGAGGGTGGATCCGGAAAAAAATGTGGGAGCGGTGCTAGAGGCGTTTTCGTACGTGTTGGAGCAGGTGCCGGAGGCTTTGATGATGGTGGTGGGGGACGGAGTGGATCTCGTGAATTTGAAGAAACAGGCTCGGGATTTGGGGATTTTAGAGAATGTGAAGTTTTTGGGGCGAGTGACGGGCGCGGATCTGGGTGAAATTTATAGGATGGGGACGGTGTTTGCGACGGCGAGTGAGATTGAGACGCAGGGGATTGTTTTGATTGAGGCGGCGGCGTCTGGGTTGCCTCTGATTGCGGTTAGAGCGGGGGCGGTGGCCGAGATTTGCGTGAATGGTTCTAATGGAGTTTTGTGCCAGCCTGGGGATATTTCTGAAATGGCGACGGCGATGGTGAAGATTTTGAGTGACGCGGACTTGAGGAGAGTTTATAGTGAGAAATCTTTGGAGCTGGCGCGAGAGCATGATTTTGAACGGACGCTGGATAAGTTTGAGAATATTTACAAGCGGGTGATTTCGGCGCATGAAAAACGGACGTCGTGAACGGCGTCCGTGATTCGATCAGACATTAGATGATCCCCCTGCGCTTCCAGACCCTGTATTTTTCATGTCTGGCCTTTTTGGCTAGTTCGTCTGCCTCGGCTTGAAGCTCGGCGATTTCTGCTTCGATTTCTTCGATGGCATTTCCGTAAAGATGCACTTTTTTGGTGCAATTTTTGACGAGTTCGTCGGCTTGTTCTTTGCCAAGCCAACCGAAGAATCCCATCCAGAAAAGGCCAGAAGCCAAGTAGATGAAGCTGGCGCCGATGGTGCCAAGGATGGTCACGGTTGGGCCATGATTCTCGAGCAGCTGGCTGACCGCCAAGACTACCCCGAGTACGAGACCAATCAGTCCGATTGCGGTGGTTTGGGCCGGAGCAGTTTTTCTCCAGAACTTACGCCACTTTTTGGCCTTTACCAGTTTTTTCTGGTAATAGGCCAGGTCATCTTCAAGATACGAGATTTCTCGAATCTTGGCTTCTGCTTGGCGGGTGTATTCGTCGGCTTGAAGCTCCGCTAAATCTGTTGTCGCAAATGTTCTGTTGGAACGCTTGCTTTCAGCGGGTTTCTTAACGATCGGATAATCTGCCATTTGGATGATCTTTGGTTCCATTTTTTCTTCCCCCTCTTTTTTCGGAAACTTGCGGGCGACCATGCGACGGCCGTCCTCACTAACATTTACTTCGTCGAAACCGTTGGCCTTTAAGGCTTGAACATCTTTCTCATCAAACATCTATATTACCCCCTTGTTTTAATCTGCGCTACTTTTCAGTAGATAATTTAATTATAGCACACTTAATGAAAAAAGTCAATACTGTTTATGCTTAAACGACGAGATTTAAGAGGTGAGATTTTTTGACAAAAATGGATTTTCTGATACCATTTTCGATGTATTTTTGGATTTTTTCGTCGGATTTAGCGAGATTGAGGATTTTTGTTTCATCTTCGAGATCATCGGTATTTACGGTGAGTTTGGCACGGAGTTTGCCGTTAACTTGGACAATAATTTCGACAGTATCAGAGGTGAGATATTTTTCGTCCCAAGTTGGCCATTTGTCGTCGGCATCTAGTTTTTTCAGCATTTCAGAGGCGAGGTGTGGGGCGAAAGGTTTTAGGAGCTTCGCGAGGATTACGAGGTCTTCGTGACTGGCGCCGCGTTTATAGAGGTCGTTGACGTATTCCATCAGGGCGGCGACGGCGGTGTTGAATTGGCACTTGTAGAGGTCGGTTGTGACTTTTTTGATCGTTTTATGGCGCGTTGCGATAGTCTCTTGTGAACCGCTTCGCTCGCTCCCGTCGTTACGGGGCTCGCTCGCTTGCAGCTCCCCGTTGGTCGCAATGTTCACAAGAGACCCATCGCCGCCGCGCCCAAACACCAACGACCAGCAGCGGTTCAGGAAGCGATAAACGCCGCCGACGGAGCGAGGGTCCCAAGCGGCGTCGAGCTCGACTGGGCCGATAAACATTTCGTAGGTGCGGAGGGTGTCGGCGCCGTAGCCGTCGTTGATGACGTCGAGCGGGTCGATGACGTTGCCCTTAGATTTGGACATTTTTTTGCCGTCTGGGGCGTTGATATAACCGTGGTAAATCAGCTTCTTGATTGGTTCGCGGAACGGCAAGTAGCCGAGGTCGGCAAAAAACTTACACCAAAAGCGAACGTATAAGAGGTGGGCGACGGCATGGTCGGCGCCGACGTAGTAATCGACTGGCTCCCAGTATTTGATGGCTTCTGGGTCCCAGGCGGCGGCTTTATCATGCGGGGAAGCGTAGCGCCAGAGATACCAAGATGAGCAAGCGTAGCCGTCCAAAGTGTCGGTTTCGCGGGTCATTTCTTCCATTTGGCCGGTTTTTTCATTGTAGAGTTCGACTTTTAGCCAATCTTTGGCTTTTGCGAGCGGTGAACGACCGCTGTCGTCTGGCTGGTAATCCTTGATTTCAGGGTGGATAACAGGGAGCTGGTCCTCTGGGATTGGGTGCGGGTCGCCTTCGCTGTCGTAAGCGATAGGAATTGGGCAGCCCCAGTAGCGCTGGCGAGAAATTAGCCAGTCGCGCATTTTGTAGGTGGTTTTTGGGGCGCCATAGAGGTCGCGATCGACCAGCTCGGTCTCGACGATTGGGAGTTTGAATTTTTCGGCGAATTCGCGGTCGCGGTCATCCATGGCTGGAACGGCCATGATGGCACCGGTGCCGTAACCGGCGAGGACATAATCGGCGACATAGATTGGGATTTTTTCCTTGGTGGCTGGGTTGATGGCGTAGGAACCGGTGAAGACGCCGGTTTTTTCCTTGTTTTCTTGGCGTTCGATTTCGGATTTCTTGAGTGCGGCGGCTTTATAAGCTAAAACGGCTTCGCGAGTGTCGTCGGTTGTTAAAGAGTCGAGTTCTGGGTATTCAGGGGCGACAACGAGGAAGGTTGCGCCGAGAATAGTGTCGGGGCGAGTAGTGAAGACAGTGATTTTACCAAAATCGGTCTTAAAATCGATTTCAGCACCCGTGCTGCGGCCGATCCAGTTTTTTTGCATCGTTTTAATCTTGTCAGGCCAGTCGAGGTTGTCGATTTCGTCAAGAAGTTCGTCGGCATAAGCGGTGATTTTGAAGAACCATTGCTTCATTTTTTTCTTTTCGACTTCGTGGCCGCAGCGCCAACAATGACCGTTTTCAACCTGTTCGTTCGCGAGGACGGTTTGGTCGACCGGGCACCACCACTGGTAAGACTCTTTTTGGTAGGCGAGCCCCTTTTTGTAAAGCTGCAAAAAGCACCACTGGGTCCACTTATAATATTCCGGGTCGGAAGTGTTGATTTCGCGGTCCCAATCAATGGCGTAACCGAGGCGCTTAGCTTGCTTTCTGAAGTTGGCGATATTAATTTTCGTGACTTCCTGCGGGGCAGTACCGGTTTTAATGGCATAGTTTTCGGCCGGAAGACCAAAAGTATCATAACCGAACGGGCGCATAGTATTGATGCCCTGTTGTATAAAGAAACGAGTGAGACAGTCGACGATGGTAAAGTTACGAACGTGGCCAACGTGGAGGCCGGCACCGGAAGGGTAAGGGAACATCTCGGCGAG
>JAFSNI010000012.1 GCA_017447485.1 Candidatus Saccharimonadota bacterium | reverse complement strand
GAATCTTATATCAGCATCGCCATCTCAATTATCATCATCAAAGTCGGCCTGGAGTTCATTTTCCCGCATCTCTCGCATCATCACCATCATCATCTGGAACAAGACCCCGACCACGACCATTGCGGCAAAGTTTGAGACACAAAAAATGGTGGGACTATCCGCAAACTAGATAAACGGGCCTAAAGCAGTATCATTTTTACTTTTTTGCACTCTATGCTATAATATATCTTATAAACAAAGGATATTATGCTCACTATTAGTGAAATCAGAGATAAGGTCGCAAAGATCGGAAAAAAATACGGCATTAAGAACGCTTATCTTTTTGGTTCTTATGCTAAAGGCGTTGCAGACGAAAAAAGCGACATAGATATCATTATTGATCGTGGTGAAGTTAATACTTATGACGAGTACTTTAGCCTGCACGAAGATTTAGTCAATGAACTCGGCACCGAAGTAGATCTACTGGCCACAGACGGCGTTAAACCACGTTTCTTTGAACTAATTAAGAATGACAGGATTCTTCTCTATGGAGCATAGAGATGTATTCATATTGGAGACTATCATTGAATATTGCGACAGGATCGCTGCTGCTATAGATAAATACTCCATTTCTAAAGAACGCTTTTTAAACGACCAAAATCTTCAAGATATGCTAGCTTTCTGTATTATTCAAATTGGCGAATCTGCTCACGACCTTAGCGGTGAATTTGTTAAAAACCATCCAGGCATTGAGTGGCGCAAGATTATCGGCTTTAGAAACACCATTGTCCACAACTACGGCTCATTCGTTCCGGAAATATTGTGGGACGCTATTGAAAAGAATATTCCGGAACTTAAAGAGTATTGTTCTCAAACCATAACAAAATAGTCAGCGCAGAGATATATCTATATAACCCATTAGATTATTTTTTCACTCTCTTACTGACTATTTTCTTTACACTCGCCTCATATTCCGGATCACAAACCATGCGTTTGGCGATCATCATCACGGCAGAAGCAAGCTTTGCAGTGTCTACTTCCGGTCGAACCACTGGAACCACCCTGGTTTTACTATCGTAAGGAACTTTTCTTCCATAATATTCGGCGTTAATTTTGCTGATGTATCTTCTTAGTTCAGGCATCTTCTTTGCAATAGCGGCAGTATTTGTATAGTCGCATTCAATACTCGTCATCTTCATTAGATGAATTGTCATTTTGAGTAATCGCGAAAAAGCCTTACCTGCGCTGAGCGTAGTATTTTGGTCGCACCATCTTCGGTGCTCTATTAATTCGTCATCCGTCTTTGATGCCTCTGCAGTCGCATAATAATAGTGCAACACCTGCTGTTTATACGGGTCTAAATGTCCTAGTATTATGCTAGCAAGCAACTCATCTCCATATAAAGTTTGCATAAAACAATGTCGTTTAAGATATTCAGCATTCGTAAGCCTGGGCACTATATTTCTCCAATTATATTCCACATATTTTCTCATATGCGCAACATAATTGAAACCATAAGAACCAATCGGTACATATCACCTCTGTTGCGGTTTGTTCGAATAGCGACTTTCTGTTGCCTTATTTTAGAGGTAATAAATTCAGAGAATAGCCAAACAAAACAACATAAAAGTGCCTAAAAATCAAAAAATGTACCTAATCGGTACATTTTCTCTCTGCGAAATCACTTCAACAATTTAAAGCATTAGCGTAATGGTGGAGCATATGAGACTCAAACTCATGACCTCTTCAATGCCATTGAAGCGCTCTAATCAACTGAGCTAATGCCCCGGCCCGAATATGGAGCCGTCAACCAGGTTTGAACTGGTGACCTCATCCTTACCATGGATGCGCTCTACCAACTGAGCTATGACGGCAACTGGTGCTGGAAGTAGGACTCGATTCGAAGAACGAGTCCGTGCTATTGCACTGCATGTAAATATGGTGCTGGAAGTAGGACTCGATTCGAAGAACGAGTCCGTGCTATTGCACTGCATGTAAATATGGTGCTGGAAGTAGGACTCGAACCTACGAAGCCCGAAGGCGAGAGATTTACAGTCTCTTGTCATTGCCACTAGACGATTCCAGCACTACGTTAATTATACACGCTAAATGCGTTTTTGTCCAGCATGCGATTTAATAATTTTTGGTGATTTTTCTGGCAAACCAGTCTTCGAAACGATTCTCTTACGCGTTGACATCACCGAACGCCGCTTCTTCGCTTCATTATCTCGCATAATCTGTTCCTCAATTCTCGCAGTCGTCGCCGTCGCCGCCTCAGTATCTCCAGACGCTTCATAAATCGCCAAAATCTGCCTGAGCGTCGCTACCGACGGGTCCAGCTCATACGCATTCTCTAGCGCCTCAATCGCCTTCTTCGTATTTCCCAGCTTTTCTTCCGCCTTCGCCAGCGCAATGTATCGCGCCGGAACGTCGCCCTCCGACTCTATCGCCTGCAAAAACGCCATCTCGGCCTTCTCATATTCACCAATCTCAAGATAAATCAGCCCTGCATTGTGAATCGACGCCGGATTGCTATCAAGCGACTGCGCAATCTCAAAACACTCCACCGCTTCTTCATACCTCTGTCCTTTCGCATACAAAATCCCGAGCCGGTTATAAGCCGCCGCATTTTTCTCATCAAATTTCAAAATCGTCAGCAGCGCCTTTTCCGCCCTAAACGGCTTCCGCTCTCGCATTGAAGTCTGCGCCACCTGCCACAGCTTCTTCATCTGCGCCGTATATTTCGGCGATTTTTCCTCTTCTTTTTTCGGTTTTGGCTCCAGCGGGAAGAAAAAAGTCAAATAAACCGCGAGCGCCAAAATTATCAAAACCGCAATCATAACTTAATTATATCAAATCCGCTACTAAATGCAATTTTATATGCCCGTTATGGCTAATATTATCATAAGTTTTCAAGAATAACGGCAATTTTTTCACAAAAACCTCGCGCTGAGTCTTAAAATAGGACTTATACAGCATCTCAATCGCCACATTAAGCACGTTGAGCGCATACTCCCGCACGCCATCTTTCTTTTTGCAAATCTCTTCCGCCAGCGCCGGAAGCTCCGCCGGTCTTGCCACAATCAGCCTCTTTGCCAAATCCTTCAGTTTAGCATCGGCCATAATATCGCCGTCCACCGGCGTATGGTCGCGCAAAAAATAAATCTCCGCTCGGCTCAGAATCGTCGGCAAAAGCTCGGAAGGCTTGCTGGTAATCAGAACAAAATGCACCTTCTCGCCCGGCTCTTCCAAACTTTTCAAAAGTGCATTAGCCGCGTCCAACCCCAATTTATCTGCTGGTCGAATCACAATATACCTCTCAGTAGTTTGCTTAACCGCCAAATGCGCCATAGCCTCTCGCACTTGCTCAATCGTAATCACAGTTTTCTCTTCCGGCTGAATCAGCAGCGCATTTTTAATCACCACCTCTGTATTCTCTGGCACCACAAAAATCGCCGTCGAAACTCGCCCGGCAATCCCCAAAATCTCATTTACCGACTCAAAAAACATCGTTAAAGCTCTCCGGCATCGGCACCTCAAACACCTTCCGCACCCCGCCCGGCAAAGTAATCTCAAGCCGCCCCGCATGAAGATAAAGTCTATCTGCCTTTTCCTCACCATAAACCGGGTCGCCCAGAATCGGATGTCCCAGATATTTCATATGTACCCTGAGCTGATGTGTCCGCCCCGTAGTCGGGCGAAGCTCTACCAATGAATGCACCCCATCGGTTTTCAAAACCCTATAAAACGTCTCCGCCGGCTTGCCATTAGCATCCACCCGAAATGTCGTCGGTCGTTTTAAATCCCTCATCATCGGGAGATCAATCCGCGCCTCGTCCAACTTCAAACGCCCCAAAACCACCGCGAAATATGTCTTATGCGTCTTCCGCTCCTGAAACTGTCGCCGCAGCATCGATTGCGTCTCTTCATTTTTCGCCAAAATTATCACCCCCGACGTATCGCGATCCAACCGATGCACAATCAACCCATAATCCGCAAGCGTCGCCTCTGGACAATATTCGCCCTTAAACTCCGACAACAGCCCCGCTGGCTTATTCACCACCAAAACATTTTCGTCTTCATAAACCACTTCCGGTACCAAATCCGTATTTTTCACGATTTCAGGCACCTTAAGGTCAATTTTCACTCCGCGCGAGAACTTCGCGTTCGGCTTCAATACCATCTCGCCATCCACCCGCACAAACCCGCTCTCAATAAACTTCTGCAAAGATGACCGGTTATAGCTCTTATAAATCTCTTTCATCAAAATATCTAGCCGCACCTTTTCTTCCGGTATTTCCTCAGCCGCCAAAATCAAATCCCCGTTAATCACCCGTGACATCTCTGGCTTGCTAAATTTTTTCCCAGTCCTAATCATAAAGTATCCCTATCTCCTCATTATATCACACTTACGCTAAAAAGTCAAGTTTAGCCAGAATATCTATCTCAGTCCAAAAGCCTTTTGTGCCTCAAAAAGCTTCGCCGAGGCCACCTGATTTGCATAAGCCTCACCCCTATCTAGCAAAGCATAAACCTCTTCGTCCGAAATCTCCGCAAATTTCGCCTGAAACTCTGCCAGCATCGAGGAGACGCTCTCCGCCACCTTCCTTTTCAGTTCTCCATACCGCGTTTGCCCCGCCCAAGTCGAAATCACATCCTGAAGCGGCACATTATTCACCAGCGCCTCAATCTGGAGCAAATTCGAAATCCCCGGTTGCGCCCACATGTCGAACTTAATAATCCCTAGCGAATCGGTCGTGGCTGACATAATCTTCTTCGCCGCTCTTTCCGGCTCATCATCCAGCATAATCTTCGAATTTTCCGCCTTGGTGGACTTGCTCATCTTCTTCTCCGGATTCAACAAATCCCGAATCCGAATCCCATCTGAAACCCCCATAAACTTCACCTGTTCGGCCGTTGCAACTGGCACCGTAAAAATCTCACCAAAACGATGGTTAAACCGCATCGCAATGTTCCGAGTCAGCTCAATATGCTGGAACTGATCTTCACCCAGCGGAATATATTCCGCCGAATAGAGCAAAATATCCGCCGCCATCAAAATCGGATAATCAAAAATTCCCACATTGCAACTCTCTTGCCCTTTCGACTTCTCCTTATACTGAATCATACGCGAAGTTTCACCCATCGTCGCCACGCAATTCAAAATCCAACAAAGCTCGCTGTGCGCCGGCACATGACTCTGGCGGTAAATATGCACGTTATCATTCACTAAAAGCCCTGCCGCCAAGTAGTATTTAATCGTGCGGACGATATTTTCTTGCAAATTGCCGTCCACATCCGAAATAATCGAATGCAAATCCGGCACGAAGATATTGACCTGATATTCACCAGAGCCAGACCACTTGTTCGCCAGCCGCACCATCGGAAGCAAAGCCCCAAGATAATTTCCTAAAGTTAATACTGAATTTGATCTGATGCCAGTTAATATCGTTTTCATACTCTTATTTTACCACATTATTTATATTTTAACCCCTCAAGCCCCACCGCCGAGTTAATTACGTTCATATCAATATACTTTTCTCCCGAATATCCTTCTAGCTCGCCCCTGTCATTATATTGCCACACCGCCCAATTCTCGTTAAAATCCAAATAAATCGGATAAAATACATTTCGCACCCACCGCGGATAATCTGCAAAGTCCGCCGCAAGATACTTATCATAATAATCCTTTTGGGCATAAATCAACGGCTTCACGCCATATTTTTCTTCCACCACCGCCAAAAACGCTTTTAACCCTTTCACGACGTCAGAAATTTCCGGCGGGTTTTTCACCTCCTCCGTCGTCAGTTCCATATCTACCGCCGGAATCAGCCTCCCCTCCAACTCGCCCACCACTTTAATAAAACTTTGCGCCTGTTCCGTTCCGCTCGCGTTATACGAAAAATAGTGGTAAGCGCCAGCCATTACCCCCGCCTCTGCTGCCGCCCGCCACTTATCCTCAAAACTCGTATCTGTATGAGTCGTTCCCTCCGTCGCCTTGATATATGCAAATTCCACCCCTTGTTCTTTTAACTTCGCAAAATCTACATTCTCTTGATACGACGAAACGTCCACGCCCAAAGTTTGCCCTGACGTAAACCATTTATTAATATTTATCTGTCGGTTAATCACGGCCGTATAGCCCCAATACCCCAGCCCAGCCACAATGCCAACCGAAATAATAAATTTAATAAGCCGCTTAATCATACTAAACTTGTGCTAGCTCGCTCGAGTCTAAATTATAATCCGCCATCTTCACCGCCTGAATCGCCGGATTTTCATAAGTATTATAATAATAGGTTTTCGTGGCCGCCGAATAACCACCGGTATAAACCGTAATTTCCGGATCGCCGTCGCTCATAATCGCCGCGCCATCAATCATCGCCACGCCCGTCAACGTATGGAACAATCTCGAAACATTTTCCTCTTCCGTACTCTTGACTGGATAGTGCGTATTGAGATACGCCACCCGCACAAACCGCGATGGCGAATAATAATCGCCAGGCAGTCCCCGCATCAGCGAGCCCGATCCGAACGCCGTCAATTTCTCTTTACCCCACTTCACTTCCTTTGGCATCTGCGGGAACAAGTTCATATAGTTGCGCAAATTCTCCTTGTGCCAACCATACCCTGGCTGGTTAGTCAAAATATCTACCTCGTTATGGAAAATTTCCATGCCATTTTCCGTGTATTCCACCACGATTGAGCGCTTGCTGTCACCAATAATGAAGTGCAACTCCGAAACTGGGAACTTATCGTTAATCGGCTTCGCTACAATCGCAATATCTTTCAACGCCTTCTCAGCCTCATCTACCGTCGCAAAGTTCATCGCCACATAAAGCGGAAATTCATAGGCCGCCACGTTTGTCTTACCATCCACCGCCGCAGTCTCATATTTAGCATAACCCGGGAAGTTCAAACCCGCAATCCCCAGTCCCGCCTCGTTGCAACAATCAAAATAAAGTGGCACATTTTCTTCAACAATTGCCATCCCAATAATCGCCCCCTGTTTTGGACTCGCTTTACCTAGAAACGCCGTCTCATAAGCAAATTTCCGCGGCGTAATCACTACCTTTTGGCCATAGCCACACGACCAATCCAAATTACGCCCAAAAAACATATTACCTTTGTCATCGCTAAACCGCACCCCGGTGCACATAATACCTCCTTAGCTTTCAATATAACCATTATACACCAAGTCGGTATTTTTTCAAAAGCTCTGACTAAATCTGGACCGCTACCACTACGAAGCGATGCGTATTGCCCGCCCCCGCACAAGTCATCAAAACCAGATCATGCCCGCCAAATCCCCAATCCGTCAGAGCATTCATATTAATTTCACCTTTACTAGCATGAAATAATGTCGTCGCGCTCTTTTTCTCTAGCTCCACCCCGGCCGTCTGATCAATCGGGTTCGCCGCCACTTTATACTGCTGCGTCACCCCGTTAATCGTCACCGCAAAAGTATCACCAATTTTCAAACTTTTAATATTATTAAACGCCGTATTATTATGCGCCCAAAGCAACCGCCCATATTTCATCACGCTCATCCCAGCGTCAACACTGGTATCATTAGCCAAAATCAGATTTTGTGTCCCCCAAGAGAACTTCACCTGATTCGCTGCCGTTTTCGGAGCTTCGGCCGTCTTCTGTGTCATAGTCACCGTTTGTGCCACAGCTACATTCACCGCCCCAGCTTTCGGCGCCGCCGGCGCAACAACTT
>JAFSNI010000011.1 GCA_017447485.1 Candidatus Saccharimonadota bacterium | reverse complement strand
TGTGTCTCAAACTTTGCCGCAATGGTCGTGGTCGGGGTCTTGTTCCAGATGATGATGGTGATGATGCGAGAGATGCGGGAAAATGAACTCCAGGCCGACTTTGATGATGATAATTGAGATGGCGATGCTGATATAAGATTCAATATTGATGTGCCAAATTAAATAAATGATAGCAGAGACTAAAACGGCGACGCTAATAAGAGCGTCGTTCATGGTTTCAGCGCCGCTGGCAATTAAGACGTCGGAACGATGAGTTTTGCCGGCTTTTTTGAGATAAAAAGCGAGGGCGTATTTCGCAGCGATGCTAGCAATCAGGACAATCATTACCGGTACAGAATAGTCGACTTCTTCGGGAGTGATGATGTTTTTGATGGAGTCGATAATGATATGGGTGCCGACGGCGATGATAATTAGTGCGATAATAATAGTGGTAACGCGCTCAATTTTGGCGCGGTGGACGGAAAGTTTATGGTGGCTCGCGAGTTTTTCGCTGACGATAATAATAATGCCAGAAATCGCGTCGGTTAAACTATGGATAGCATCAGAGGCGATAGCGAGCGAATTTGACAAAAAGCCAATGATAATGTTGAAAACTGCCAGTAAAAAATTAACCAAAATGAATAAAAAACCGGCTCTGACGATAATTTGGCTGCGATTTGCTTTCATGTATTTATTTTAACATAATTTTGGTATAATGAGAGAAAGAAAGGAGTTTTAATGTTTAGCTTAAAGGGAAACGTGGCTGTCGTTTCGGGGGCGTCGAGCGGACTCGGGGTGCAGATGGCGACGGCTTTGGCGAGGCAAGGGGCGGATTTGATGTTGCTGGCGCGAAGAGAAGAGCGGCTAGAGGCGCTGGCGGAGGAGCTTATTCGCGACTATGGGGTGCGGGTCGTGACGAAAAAGTGCGACGTGACGGCGACTTCTGAGATTGAGGCGGCGGCCGAGACTTGCCGAAATGAGTTTAAGAAATGTGATATTTTGGTAAATTGCGCCGGGGCGTCGAAAGACAAGGGCGTGATTGAGATGACGGACGAGGAGTGGGATTTTACGATTGCGACGGACGAAACGAGCGTATTTAAGATGACGCGGGCGTTTGCTGGGTTGATGCGGGAGAACCATTACGGGCGGATTATCAATATCGCGTCGATGTATGGGTTGGTCGGGAACACCAAGATTCATACGGTGGCGTATCATGCGAGCAAAGGCGCGGTGGTGAACTTTACGCGGGCGGTGGCGGCGGAACTGGCGACCGACGGGATCACTTGTAACGCGATTTGCCCGGGGTATTTTGAGACGGAATTGACGAAGGCGGTGCTGGACACGTCGGATTTTCAAGCGTTTGCGAAGGAGCATGTGCCGATGAAGCGCTATGGGAAGCCGGGCGAGCTGGATGCCGCGGTGGTGTTTTTGGCCTCGCGTGAGGCATCGTATGTGACGGGGGCAATTTTGCCGGTGGACGGCGGCTATACTGCTATATAATATATAGAAAGGAGAAATATGAAAACTAAATATACGGGGACAAAAACTGAAGAAAATTTGAAAACAGCGTTTGCCGGAGAGAGCCAGGCACGAAATAAATATGATTACTATGCGTCAAAGGCGAAGAAAGATGGGTTTGAGCAGATTGCGGCGATTTTTGCGGAAACTGCACTGAACGAAAAAGAACACGCGAAGATGTGGTATAAAGAACTCCATGGCGGTGCGGTAGAAGATACCGAAGTAAATCTCGAGGCGGCGGCAGACGGTGAGAACTATGAGTGGACGGATATGTATAAGGGGTTTGCGGAAGTGGCGCGTGAGGAAGGATTTATCGAGCTGGCGGAGAAATTTGAAGGTGTGGCGGCGATTGAAAAATCTCATGAAGAGCGTTATCGTAAGTTGCTAGCTAACGTCAAAGAGAAAAAGGTGTTTTCGAAAGATGGTGATGCGATTTGGGTGTGCCGAAATTGTGGGCACATTGTAGTTGGCAAAAATGCGCCGGAAGTTTGCCCGGTTTGCAATCATCCGCAAGCGTATTTTGAAATTAAAGCGCAGAATTATTAAAGTATGGTATAATAAAATGGTAAGCCGCCTTAGCTCAGTTGGTAGAGCAACGGTTTTGTAAACCGTAGGTCGTCAGTTCAAGCCTGACAGGCGGCTCCATTTTTTTGTTTTTATGTTATAATAAACTCATGGATATATTTTTAGGTGTGATGGGGGTAATAATAATTGGTTTGCTTCTAGTATTGATTTTCAAAAAATCGAGTAAGCAGGAAAATGCAAATTTTAAGGCGATGGAGGAACGGTTGATTCGGATGGAGGGGGAAGTTTCGAAAATTAACCCGGCGATTGACCGGAACTTCCGCGAGAATCGCAAGGAAATTGCCGAGAATCTGGAGCGGATGCAGACTGGAAATGAGAAGAAGTTGGAGCAAATGCGCGAGACGGTGGACGAAAAGCTAAAGGCGTCGGTTGAAAAGCGCTTCAATGAGAGCTTTAAGACGATTTCAACGCAGTTGACGCAGGTTTATCAGGGACTCGGCGAGATGAAAAATTTGGCGACTGGGGTGGGGGATTTGAAAAAGGTGATGGAGGGCGTGAAAACGCGGGGGATTTATGGTGAAGTGCAGCTCGGGGCGATTATTGAGGACTCTCTTAATAAGTCGCAATATGAAGAAAATGTAATTACGAAACAAGGGTCGAGTGACCGAGTGGAATTTGCGGTGAAAATGCCGGGGAAAGAGGCGGACGTATATCTGCCAATTGACTCGAAGTTTCCAGTAGAAAATTATTCGCGGCTGATTGCGGCGTATGATAACGGCGACAAGGCGGAGATCTTGACTTTTCAAAAGGCGCTGGCGACAGACGTGAAAGAGCAGGCGAAGAAAATCTCGACGAAGTATCTTGATCCGCCGAAGACGACGGATTTTGGGATTATGTTTGTGCCGACGGAGTCGCTTTATGCGGAGATTATTCGGATTCCGGGGCTTTCGGACGAAATTCGACAGAAATACAATATCACGATTGCGGCGCCATCGACGTTACCGGTGATGTTATCGGGGCTTTTGATGGGTTTTCGGACGATTGCGATTGAGAAACGATCAGCAGAAGTTTGGCAGACGCTGGGAGCGGTAAAAACGCAATTTGGGAAGTTTGGAGATTTGCTTGACGGAGTGCAAAAGAAGTTGCAGGAATCAGCAAATAAAATTGAGTCGGCAAAAACAACGTCACGACAAATTGAACGGAAGTTGAAAAGCGTTGAGGAGCTGCCAGAAGCAGATTCAGTAAAACTGATAGGTGAAGTTTAAAAACCGCGGATTTTGTCGAACGGGAAGAGGCGGAAGGAGACTGGGCCGATGATGCGGCAGAACGGAATGGTGCCGAGGCCGTTGCGGGAGTCCCAAGAGTTGGAACCTTCGCGGTTATCTCCAGAGACGAAAAGTTCTCCAGCCGGGACGACCATATCAACCTCTCCAGCAGTATATTCTTTTGGTCCGTCAGTCTCGGACTTGCGCCAGAGGGTGTCATAAACGAAGCCATCAGGATATTCCTCGTTATAAATTGTCATGATGCCGTCTTTGACGACGACACGTTCGCCCGGGAAAGCGATGACACGCTTAATAATATATTGGTCTTTGATATTATTCGGTACGGTACAAGTAACTGGATTTTCTATGCCGGCAGCTTGATAAGCGGCCACGGCTTCTTCATCTTCGTTGACGAAAACGATAATTTGCCCGCGTTCGGGAATATATTCCTCACCGAGAAAATGCGCCCAAGAAACCGCAGCGCGATTTACGACAACGCGGTCATCGTTGTGTAAGGTGTTCTCCATACTGGCGCCAACGACGTTGTATGAACGATAAATATAAGTGTTAAGGAAAAGTGTACCGAGTACGATAAGAATAATGAATCCGCCTAGGTTTAAGATGTCTTTGATTATAGGATGTTTTTCAAAGAATTTTGATTTCATTTTGTCATTATATCACTTTTAAGTTTATTTTAAAATATCTGTTATAATATATATGTATGACAGACTTCGTATTTGTGAGGAAATCACGCAATATCGCATCAAACTTTGTGCACGTTTTCTTGAATATTTTGCTCGGAATTGGGGCGGTTTTGATTACGGTGTTTAGTGGTTCGCCACTACTTGGGATTTTGCTAGTGATAGTGTCAAAATGGCGAATTTTTGCGGTGCGAAGCCGTTATGTTTGGTTGAACTTGAAGTCAAACTTGGTTGATTTGATTGTGGGGATCAGCGTGGTATTGCTGGCATATTATTCAGGGTCGGCGCTGTTGCCGGTGCACTTTCTTTTGATGGCGTTTTATACGATTTGGTTGATTCTAATTAAGCCGCGTTCGAGTGAAATGGCGAATTTGGCGCAGTCTTTAATTGCGGTTTTTCTAGGTATTACGGCGAGTACTTTTCTTGCGGCGAATACAAACTCAATCGTGGCGGTACTACTATCGTTTTTGGTGGGTTACGCGGCAAGCCGGCATGTCTTGGTGCAGACTGACGATAAGGATTTTACTTTAACGACTTTGGTTTGTGGCTTGATTTTTGCGGAAGTGGCGTGGCTCGCAGATTCCTGGGCAATTGTTTATACTTTTGGCGATACTGGCATTCGGTTGCCACAAGTGGCGATTATTTTGACAATTTTTGCGTTTGTTTATAACTATGCGCGGCAGGCGATGGTGCGCTATCAAGACGACTTTCGTTTTCGGAATATTCTTGGACCAGTGCTTTTCGGAATGGCGCTGATTGGCATAATTGTTTTATTCTTTAGTAACCCGATTTTTAATATTTAAAGGAGAAAAAATGGAAAATAAACCGGTCAAAAAATCTAATTCTAATGCGCTTGCGATTACTTTGGCGAGCGTGGCGATAGCGCTTTCTGGCACTAGTGCGGTGTTTTCATATATGAGTTATGAAAAGGCCTCTACGCCGATTACATTTCTTTCAGGGTCGGGAGTAGATGGCAATTCGGCAAATTTTGTTGAGGGGTCGGTGGCGGATATTGTTGAAAAAGTATCAGAAAGCGTGGTCTCGATTGTGACTTCGGTGAAGACGACAAGTTTCTTTGGCTATAGTTCGGAATCGCAAGCGGCGGGAACGGGAATTATTGTGACTTCGGACGGCTACATTTTAACTAATAAACACGTGATTGATGGGGCGACGAAAATTTCGGTGGTATTAGACGATGGGACGACATTTACGGATGTAGAGGTGGCGGCGGTGGACTCTTTGAATGATGTGGCATTCTTGAAAGTTGATGGTGTTTCAGATCTGAAGGCGGCGACACTGGGAGATTCAAAGACGATTAGTGTTGGACAACAGGTGATTGCGATTGGAAATGCGCTTGGGCAATACCAAAACAGCGTGACGTCTGGAATTATTTCGGGAACTGGGCGGTCGCTGACGGCGACAGATTCGACGGGGTCGATGAGTGAGACTTTGAGTGATATGATTCAGACCGACGCGGCGATTAATTCGGGAAATTCAGGTGGACCGCTAGTGAATGCGGCGGGGGAGGTGATTGGGATTAACACGGCGACTTCGTCAACGGCAGAGAATATGGGGTTTGCGATTCCGATTTCGTCAGTGAAAGGAATGTTGGCGCAACTGATTGAGAAAGGCGAGGCATCGCGGGCGTATATTGGGGTTTATTCAGTAGAGATAACGCCGGAACTTGCGAAGGAATATAACTTGCCGGTGAGTGCGGGGGCGTATCTTTATAGCTCGTCGAAATATTCGGCGGTAATTTCGGGGTCACCAGCGGAAAAAGCGGGGTTGAAAGATAAGGATATTATTACGGCTGTGAATGGAGTGAAAATTGGCTCAGCCGGGTCGCTTTCGTCCTTGATTGGGGAGTATAAGCCGGGAGATATCGTGCAGCTGACGGTGATCCGTGACGGGAAGGAAATCGCGGTGAATGTGGAACTGGGGGCGTCGAAATAATTTAGGCGGTTCTAATAAAGCCAAGAATGTAGCCTTTTGTATCAAGAAGGCTATATCTTTTGGTTTTAGCATAGTTGATAACCTCTTGGTGCTGACAAGGGTCGGCTTCGAGGATGAGAAATTTTGAAGTGGCGGTATCTAAAAGTTCCTTAATGAGGGCAAGACCGTGGTCCTTAGCGTAGAGGGCTATGCTCGGTTCTTTTGACAAGGCTTTTTTATCGAGCCAGTCCCAAGTTTCGTCGACGTAGGGGAGATTGGCTATGATTAAATCAGGGGTAGGGACGGTGCCGCTCTTGACTTTTTCGAGTAAGTGTGATATAATGAAAGGTATAGGGGCGCCGAGGTTTTGGGCGTTTTTTTGTGCAATTTTGAGGGCTTTTTTGGAAATGTCGGAGGCGTAAACGGTTGCCTCTGGAAGTTCCAGGGCAAGGGTGATGGCGATACAGCCGGAGCCGGTGCCGACGTCGAGAATTACTGGGCGTTCTGGTAGTATACGTTCTGATGGCTTAACGCCAGGGAGATAAGACTTTCCGGCGAAACTGAGGACCATGTCGATGAGCTGCTCGGTTTCGGGGCGCGGAATGAGAACATCTTTTGTGATGTAAAAGTTGCGGCCGTAGAAATCTTTAATTTGCGAGGGAGCGTTCATGCTTGATCAGCTCAGAGATTAGATCGTCGATGTCGCCATCCATGGCGGCGGTGATATTGCTGCGGGAATAATGGATGCGGTGATCGGTGATGCGGTCTTGTGGGAAATTATAAGTGCGGATTTTTTCGGAGCGGTCGCCGGTGCCAATGAGGGATTTCCGTGCCTCGCTGGCGTTTTTCATCTCCTCTTCTTTTTTACGTTCGAGAAGCCGCGAGCGGAGGATATTCATAGCTTTGACGCGGTTTTGCTGTTGGGAGCGTTCGTCCTGCATAGCGACGACGAGGCCAGTTGGGAGGTGGGTGATGCGAACGGCAGAGTCGGTGGTGTTGACGCCTTGGCCACCGTGACCGCCGGAGCGATAGATATCAATGCGTAGGTCTTCCGGGTTGATCTCGAGGTCTTCCTCGGCGGCTTCAGGAAGAACGGCGACGGTGGCGGTCGAAGTGTGGATGCGGCCTTGGGATTCGGTCACAGGAACGCGCTGAACGCGGTGGACGCCACCTTCGAATTTTAAAAGACCGTAGGCATTATCGCCGGAGATTTTAAAAATAATTTCTTTCATGCCGCCGGCTTCGTTCTCGTTTTGGCTGATGAGCTCAAGCTTCAAGCCGTGGGACTCGGCATATTTAAGATACATGCGGTAGAGTTCACCAGCAAAAAGCGAGGCTTCGTCGCCACCAGCGCCGGCACGGATTTCGATAATGGCGGGCTTGTCGTCTTCTGGGTTGCGCGGAATTAAAAGTTCTTCGAGGTCAGCTTTCATTTTTGGAAGTTCGGACTTTAAGCGTT
>JAFSNI010000010.1 GCA_017447485.1 Candidatus Saccharimonadota bacterium | reverse complement strand
CGTGACGGGAAGGAAATCGCGGTGAATGTGGAACTGGGGGCGTCGAAATAATTTAGGCGGTTCTAATAAAGCCAAGAATGTAGCCTTTTGTGTCAAGAAGGCTATATTTTTTGGTTTTAGCATAATTGATAATTTCTTGGTGCTGGCAAAGGTCGGCTTCGAGGATGAGAAATTTTGAAGTGGCGGTATCTAAAAGTTCTTTAATGAGGGCGAGACCGTGGTCCTTAGCGTAGAGGGCTATGCTCGGTTCTTTTGACAAGGCTTTTTTATCGAGCCAGTCCCAGGTTTCGTCGACGTAGGGGAGATTGGCGACAATTAAATCAGGGGTGGGGAGCTCCTTACTCTTGACTTTTTCGAGCAAGTGTGATATAATGAAAGATATAGGGGCGCCAAGGTTTTGGGCGTTTTTTTGTGCAATTTTGAGGGCTTTTTTGGAAATGTCGGAGGCATAAACGGTTGCCTCGGGAAGTTCCAGGGCAAGGGTGATGGCGATACAGCCGGAGCCGGTGCCGACGTCGAGAATTACTGGGCGCTCTGGTAGTATACGTTCTGATGGCTTAACGCCAGGGAGATAAGACTTTCCGGCGAAACTGAGGACCATGTCGATGAGCTGCTCGGTTTCAGGGCGCGGAATGAGAACATCTTTTGTGATGTAAAAGTCGCGGCCGTAGAAATCTTTAATTTGCGAGGGAGCGTTCATGCTTGGTCAGCTCAGAGATTAGATCGTCGATGTCGCCATCCATAGCGGCGGTGATGTTGCTGCGGGAATAATGGATGCGGTGATCGGTGATGCGGTCTTGTGGGAAATTATAAGTGCGGATTTTTTCGGAGCGGTCGCCGGTGCCGATGAGAGATTTTCTTGCCTCGCTGGCGTTTTTCATTTCTTCTTCTTTTTTGCGCTCGAGGAGCCTGGAGCGGAGAATATTCATAGCCTTGACACGGTTTTGTTGTTGAGAACGTTCATCTTGCATAGCAACGACAAGACCGGTTGGGAGGTGGGTAATGCGAACGGCAGAATCGGTCGTGTTAACGCCTTGACCACCGTGACCACCCGAACGATAAATATCAATGCGTAGGTCTTCCGGGTTAATCTCGAGGTCTTCCTCGGCGGCTTCAGGAAGAACAGCGACGGTGGCGGTTGAGGTATGGATGCGGCCCTGAGATTCAGTGACTGGGACGCGTTGAACGCGGTGGACGCCACCTTCGAATTTTAAAAGACCGTAGGCATTATCGCCGGAGATTTTAAAAATAATTTCTTTCATACCGCCGGCTTCGTTCTCGTTTTGGCTGATAAGTTCGAGTTTTAAGCCGTGGGACTCGGCATATTTAAGATACATGCGATAAAGTTCGCCTGCAAAAAGCGAGGCTTCGTCGCCACCAGCGCCGGCACGGATTTCGATAATGGCGGGCTTGTCGTCTTCTGGGTTGCGCGGAATTAAAAGTTCTTCGAGGTCAGCTTTCATTTTTGGAAGTTCGGACTTTAAGCGTTCAATGTCTTCTTTTGCGATTTCGCCGAGTTCTGGGTCGGAAAGTAAGGCTTCGGCATCTTCTAAATCTTTTTCGGACTTTGTGATTTTCTCGGAGAGGTCAATAATTTCGCGAAGGACAGCGGCGCGCTTACCCTTGGCCGCAAAATCTGGATTAGAATAAGCATCTGGTGTAGCCAAAAAATCTTCGATAGTTTGAAGTTCGTCTTTATATTTTTCAATTTCCATGATATAATTATATCATACATTTGCATGGGGATTTAGCTCAGCTGGCTAGAGCGTACGATTCACATTCGTAAGGTCATAGGTTCAAGCCCTATAATCCCCACCAAATCTACCAGGTCGGCGTTTGGCCGATTTTTTAGTGGTTATTATTGGCTATTTTGAGTCTAAAAATTTGATCGCTTCAGTTGCGGCGATTGCGCCGTCGGAAGCGGCGGTTACTAGTTGCCGCAAGTTTTTCGTTCGACAATCTCCGGCAACAAAAATCCCCGGAACAGAAGTTTTGCAATCTTCGCCGGATACAATATAACCGCCTTCGTCCAAATCTACTAGTCCCTTGCAAAATTCCGTATTCGGTACTCGCCCAATCGCTACGAAAATCGCCACTGCATCTTCTGGAATTGGATCATCGTGATGAATATGGTAGACTTTTGAGGCGATATTTTTCAAATACGCTGTTTCATGCTTAGCGGTATTGCCACTGCCGACTACTACAACGGGTTTATTTTTATAAAGTGCGCCGTCGCAAGTTGCACAATAAGAGATTGCTCGCGTACCAGCATCTGCTGTTTGTTTCTCGCTTAACTTTCTCGGTTCCGTTCCTATTGCTAAAATTACCGAGCGAGCCTCGAATGTTTCATCGCCTTCGCCGATTATGGCCCAATCGTCTCCATTTTTCTCGATTTTTTCGACTTTCGTATAATTAAACTCTGCTCCGAGTTCTTTTGCTTGTTCTTTGACTTTTCGCGTCAAATCTACGCCAGAAATCGTGAGCTCTCCTGGCCAATTTTTAACACTAATTGCATTAATAATTTGTCCACCTTCTATGCTGGACTCTAATATCAGAACTTTTTTATTGGCTCTCGCGGCATAAATCGCCGCCGTCATTCCAGCTATACCAGCCCCGACAATTATCACATCGTATTTTTTAACCATCTCTTCCATATATAATATTATACCATGAGTTGGGGGCGAAAAATAAACATAAAAAGTCTTGTAAAACTAAATGTGGGGTGATATTATAGTTGTAAGACGCTAAATGTAGGGTGCTAAAAATAGCATTACCACCTAGTTGCCCGAAATAGGTCATATATAATATAGTAATTGAAATACGTTGAAGGAGGTATATTTCAATGTTTAAACGAATTATTAAGCGGGACGGGAAGATTGTAAAATTTGACCCAGAAAAGATTGCGAATGCCATCTCTAAGGCCGGTCTCGTGACGGAAGAATTTAAATATGACCGGGCAAAGGCTTTGGCAGAAAAGGTTTTGAAACGGGCCGAAGAAGAGATTAAAGAGCGTACGCCACACGTGGAGCAAATCCAAGACATCGTTGAAGATGTGTTGATGGAGTCGAGTTTCAAAAAGACGGCGAAGGAGTATATTCAATATCGGCAAGAGCGCTCGCGGCGACGTGAAGCAAAATCGGATTTAATGAATATCTACCGGACGATTTCGCACGCTGACGCTTCGGAAGATTCGGACGTGAAGCGTTCCAATGCGAACGTAGATGGTAACTCGGCGATGGGTAAAATGTTGCAATTTGGCGCAGAGGGCTCAAAAGTATTTGCGAAGACGTTGCTGCTTCGTCCAGATATTGCAGCCGCGCACGACAATGGAGACATTCACATTCACGATTTGGATTTTTATGCAACTGGAACGTTAACTTGCTGTCAGTCTGACCCGTTTATCTTGTTTGAAAATGGCGGGTTTAATACTGGGCACGGACACCTTCGTACGCCAAATTCAATTGGCTCTTACGGGGCGTTGGCGGCGATTCTATTACAAGCGAACCAAAACGAACAGCACGGTGGGCAGTCAATTCCAAACTTTGATTATGCAATGGCGCCTGGTGTGAATAAATCTTTCCGAAAGGCCTTGAAGCGCAATTTGGAAAAATATAATAAGTTTTCTGGCAAGAAGTTGTCGCTAGAAGTTAAAGATGATTATGATTATGGCGATAATGAAAAATTAAAGAAAGCGAAATGGCCAAAAGAAGTGGTTGAGGCATCGAATGAGGATGTTGAGCGTGAAACTTTGCAAGCGATGGAAGGTTTTGTGCATAATTTAAACACCATGCATTCGCGCGCAGGGGCGCAGGTGCCGTTTACGTCGATAAACTTCGGTACGGATACAACGCCGGCGGGGCGGCTAGTGTCATTTGACCTTTTGCAGGCAACGGAGAATGGTCTTGGTAAGGGCGAAACGCCGATTTTCCCAATTTCGATTTTCAAGGTGAAGTCGGGCGTGAACTACGAGCCAGACGATCCGAACTATGATTTGTTTAAGAAATCGATGGAAGTCTCGGCGAAGCGGTTGTTCCCGAATTTCTGTTTTATTGATGCGCCATATAATTTGAAATACTATAAGAAAGGCGATTATCGGACAGAGATTGCAACGATGGGCTGCCGCACGCGGGTGTTTGCATCAGTATTTCCAGAGTCAGATGGAATTGTAACGGGGCGTGGGAATTTGTCGTTTACGACGGTAAACTTAGTGCGGATTGGCATTAAGCACGGTATTTGCCTGGGTGAGCGTAAAGAAGCGGACTGGGAAGGATTCTATAAAGAGCTTGACGAGAAGATGGACTTGGTAAAGGATGAGCTTTTGGAGCGGTTTGAATTTCAGGCAAATCAGCACGTCCGGAACTTCCCGTTCTTGATGGGGCAGGGCAACTGGTTTGGAAGCGAGAAACTTGGGCCAAATGACACACTTCGCGATGTGATTAAGCACGGGACGCTTTCGATCGGGTTTATTGGTCTTGCAGAAACACTAGTGGCGATGACTGGAAAACACCACGGTGAAGATGAAGATGCGAGAGAACTAGGGCTTGACATCGTGACGCACATGCGAGAAAAGTGCGATGAATATTGTAAAAAATATCATCTGAACTTCTCGCTGCTTGCAACGCCGGCAGAAGGTATTGCAGGGCGGTTCACGAAGATTGACAAGAAGGAATATGGTGTAATTAAAGGTGTAACAGACCGAGAGTTCTATACAAACTCGTTCCACGTGCCGGTTTATTATCCAATTTCGGCGTTTGAAAAAATTGACATTGAGGCGCCGTATCACAATCTTTGCAATGCTGGGCATATTACCTATATTGAACTTGATGGTGACCCATCGCAAAATATTGCGGCGTTTGAGGCGGTGATTCGGAAGATGCACGATGCTGGGATTGGCTATGGTTCGGTGAACCATCCGGTTGATCGCGACCCAATTTGTGGCTTTTCAGGGATTATTACGGGTGAGAGATGCCCACATTGTGGACGACTTGAAGGCGATGTGCCATTTGAAAAAGTTTGTAATTGCGCTAAGGGGCAATAATGTCAGACTGGGATAAGATTGCGATTAAAAATATCCAGTCTGCGCCACAGCCACCGGAGAGGTTTATCCGCCTCTCCGGCCCATGTGAGCGCGACAGTATCGTAAATGGCGATGGGCTTCGTGCAGTGGTTTGGACGCAAGGCTGCCCGAATCACTGCAAGGGTTGTCAAAATCCTGAGACTTGGGACTTCTGCGGTGGATTCTTGATTGAGATTAAAGATATTTGCGAAAAGCTGAAAGAATTTCCGGGCCAGACTGGTTTGACTTTCTGTGGTGGCGAGCCATTTGTCCAGCCCGCCGCGTGTAAACAAATTGCAGATTATGTTCGTAAAGAACTTGGCTGGAACGTCTGGAGTTTTTCTGGTTTTAAATATGAGCAAATCAAGGCTGCTGGCGGGGAAGCGTGGGAGTTTCTGAAATCATTAGATGCTTTGATTGACGGCCCGTTTATTTTGTCGCAAAAGGATTTAAGTTTGAGGTTTCGCGGTTCAAAAAACCAAAGACTACTTCATCTAGAATACGGTACCGGCGAGATTTTAAGCATAGAATAATTAGAAAACTTTGTGTTTAATACGGTGAGCGCGAACCGTGCGGACAATAGCGACGATGACCGCCATAATGGTTACAAATACTAAGGCCATAAACCAAATTGGGCAGGACACTACGGTTTGCGTGAACGTAGTGTTTTGTCCGAGATAATTGACGGTTTCTTTGACCTCATAGATGCCTAGCGACGAAATTCCATCAATATCGCGCGTAATGTAGCGCGTAGTGTTAGGTAAAATCAGTTCACTGATGATGCCGTCATCTTCTGGAGTTGGATAAAGAGGGCTGGCGGCGAAGAAACTTTTAATTTCAAGCGCGATTTTGGCGGTTTCGTGGCTGTTACCGTCGTTGGTAATTGTTACGCCAGTAGTGATTGGCATGCCGGTGACAAAACCTGGGATAGAGAAACTAGAGACTTCGCCAGCACGAACGGTTTCGCCGGCGATTTTTGCATAGATGACGCTAGCCATTTCGAAGACGTTGTTAATAGCCAAGCCACTACTTGCAGTGTTGTTGTTTTCAGAACTTACCATTAGAGCAGCGTATTGGCCGCCAGAAGGCGCGTTTTCTGGTACCGTGATAGTGAAGTAGATGTCCCTGGTTTCATTTGGCTTCAAAGTGCCGGTAGGCTCGTCAATTTCGATCCAATTGGCAATTTGTGAATATTCCGACTGGTTTGAGAGGTCCATCAGATAATCTTCACCAATTACGCCATAAGGTGACACTTCGACTTTATAGTGAAAATCGTTTGCGGCATTTGCGGGGTTCGCAACTACGATTGAGCCTTCATAAACCTGACCGGCTTCTAGCTCGATTTTTTGGCTCATGGGAGTTACTGTAAAAATGTTTGTGGTATCCATATTCCTCCAACTTTATTTTATTATAGCAGAATATCTCATAGTTTCAAGTTGGGGCGAGGCTTTCCTTGCAGATCGCATCGTATATCGTAAATAATGTCATCCCAGGAGCGACGATCGGCGCGTTTGGATTCGAGATAAAGATCGTAGCCGATGCCGTATCTTTTAAAAACCTTCTCGACATACTTATCAGCATTAAGGTGGATAAAATAGCCAAAATAAGAAATTAGAGATTCGTTTTTAATGGGGTCTTTGCTATACTTCATTTTATAAAGTAGATAGCTGAATTTTTGCTGGAGACGATTTGAGGGATAAAGACAATGCGGATAGATGCGTGCGCCAAGAAAAGGCATGCCGTGGTAGACGGAACCGGCGTAACGTTTTTTCGGATGGAGCGTAAGTTGAAGTTTGTCGGTAAGAAAATTATCGATTAGTTTAATATCGGCTTTAGCTTTTTCGTAATTCTTTTCTTCGACCATAATAAAAAAATCATCGACGTAACGGCCGTAATGTTTATAACCAAGCTCAAATCTAATAAAACGATCGAGTTGGTCAAGATAGATATTGGAGACTAGTTGGGAAGTGAGGTTGCCGATCACGATGCCTAGTCCGTAATCGCGCGTATAGAGACTTTTTTCAGACGGTAAAACGTCCCAGTTGTCGAGCGGGCCACGGCGACGGGACTTTTTCACTGGGTCATCAAAAAGAATCTGATGCCAAAGAAACAGGCAAACTTTATAAAGTTCGTGCGCTGAAGGTAAATTACGATAAGGGCTAAACTGGCGATTTAATCCCCATTTTACGCGCTGAAATAGCTTATACCGCGGGAGTGACATAAAATAGCCTCGAATATCAAGTTTAATGATATAGGCCTTTTCGGTATAGTTATTCGTGACGCGTTGCATCATTTTCTGTGCGCGCTGGATGGCGTAGAGAGTGCCTTTTTCTTCGCGGCAGCTATACGAATCGGGGAGAAAGCGACGGTCCCACCAGCCGCATTGCATCCGGTAGAGAAAATGGTGCACTACCCGGTCCACGAATGGTGCAGCAAAAATCTCGCGAATCATGGGTTCAAAGATCACGAAGGAAATAGAGGAACTTGGTTCATAATAATTTTCAAGCACAGCTTCGGTGAGATGAAGAATATTTTCGCTCCAATTAACATCATAAGAATGTTCGTTGAAAGTATTTAATTTATTTTTTCTAGCTTCACGAAAAGAAATCGTAAACTCTTTAATCAGCCAATTTTTCATACCAAGTTCGTCAATTTCGGCGGCGGCTTTTTTAATGTTTAGCGGTTCTGGCATTGGGATCCTTCACAAATTTTTTAAGATTATTTTCGATATGAGCTTTAGCTGCAATGAGCGGTTCAGAAATGCTAGCGCAGACTTCAAGATCCCAGATTTTCGCCTCGCCGAGGACTTTAGTCAAAAAAATTAGCTGGTAGGTTTCTTTTCGCATATCAGTAAATTTGGCGGCGATGGTAGATTTGGGTAAGTGCTTCATCATGGTGATTTGGTGGTATTCGACTAAAAGATTATCAATTAGGTTAATGATCTCGATGCCACGAGTTTGGCTAGAAAGTCTATCGAGGTTATTATTGCAAAGGCGATGAAGCCGGATAGCAAGGTTTGCAAGAATTTGATGTAATTCGGGGTCGAGGTTGACGGCTTCTTCGACGGTGAGATTTTTAAGTCTTCGGGCGCGCTCCATTTTTTCTAGTGCTTGGACGTCTTCTATGCGATAAGCTTTGTTAAGTTTGAAGATTGTAAAAAAGGATTTAGTTTCCTCGCTTTTATAAAGTTTGGCACGTTTAAGATTGGTGCGGATGCTATCAATACTTAAAGTTCTCATGTATCCAATTTCGTATTGGTCATAGAAACTCATGGTGTCAGCGAAAAAACGATGGCTCAAACGCAATTTTTCGCAAACGTCATAATAATAAAAAAGTGCCGAGTGCTCTGCGAACTCGTGCCAGCCTTTATTCCCACTACAGGGGATAATGATAATGCTATCATAATTGGTTTTCTCCATCTCCTCTAGATTACGTTTAATATTACGATATTGTTTAATAGAAATGCTATTTAGCATAGTTCTCCTTTCTAACTAAATTGTATGATATAATTTAAAGATGAAGATTGCGATTATGGGTGCGGGGGCATATGGGACAGCACTGGGGGGAATTTTGGCCGAAAAGGGCTACGACATTGATTATTATGATCCAAAGCTTTGTAAAGAACCGCTTGCGGGTGTAATCAATGGGGCAGCTTTTGTGCTTTTGGTGGCACCATCTTTTGCGGTGCCATACCTTTTGCCGCATTTGCCAAAAAAGATTCCGCTGATTGTTGCGACTAAAGGGATTTTAAATATTGAGTGGGTGAAAGATTTTGCCGACGTAATGGTAATTTCCGGGCCGGGCTTTGCGGATGATATTAAAGCTCATCAAAAAACGGTGCTTACGGCAACTGACGCGCGGATTATTGAGATGTTCAGTACGGGTTATTTGTCGTTTGATTTTACGGACGACGTTCTAGGGACGCTGCTTTGTGGAGCGCTGAAGAACGTCTATGCGGTTCTGGCTGGGCTGTCTGGTCTTGAAGCTGGTAGTGCGGAGTGGGAAGAATTTATTGCGGAAGTCTGTTCAGAGATGAGAGCGATTTTAAAAGCCAACGGAGCAAAACCAGCAACGGTGGATTTAGCTTGCGGGATTGGAGATTTGAGATTAACTTGCGACTATCCTTCACGAAATTATGAATTTGGGCGAATTTTACGAGATAATTCGGCGGCAAAGCCGAAAAAAACAGTCGAGGGGATCTCTACGCTTTATAAAATTCGGCGCGGGGAATTAGTTGTACCAGAAACAGCAATAAGATTGAAACAGCTGATTGAGGCTTCTAGACAATGGAATTAAATGCAGAGCAAAAGGCGGCGGTAGAATATCTTGCGGGACCACTGCTGGTTTTGGCTGGGCCAGGAACGGGCAAAACGCAGCTTTTGAGCCAAAAAGTGGCTTATATTCTGAAGCATACAGACACCAATCCGGAAAATATTTTGTGTTTGACTTTTACAGAAACTGGGGCGGCGAATATGCGCGAGCGCCTAAAAACCATTATTGGCAAAGACGCCCTGAAAGTGACGATTGGGACTTATCACGCTTTCGGGTCGGAAATTTTGGCGTTATATAAAAATTATACGGCGGAGTATAACCGGAGGCTAGACGCGCCTATTGATGAAATCGCGCAGTTTAAGATTATAAAAACTATACAAGACGATTTAGATGGAAATGATATTTTGCGTGGTGATAATGTGCGCGATATTATTAGTGTGATTTCTGAGGCTAAATCAGCGCGGCTTTCAGCAGCGGATTTGATGGAAATAGCAAAAATAAACATGTCCGATTCGGAAGTTTTGTCATCAGCAATTTCACCGTTGCTTTTGAATATTGTGCCGAGAGCCTATGAAGCGTCTTTGAGCAACGCCTATCTTCCTATATATAATATCTTGAAAGAATACAAGGGCGCTCAGCCAATTAAGGGCAATATTTATCGAACGATTGTTTTACTTGCGAATGAGCTTGAGGTTGCTTTATCTGCGGCAGAAAGTACAAAAAAGATTACGCCGCTCTCAAAATGGAAAGATAGTTATTTTGAGAAGGATGAGGCCGGGAACTATCGCCTAAAAGACCGCGTGGCGAATTTGAAGTTGAAATCCGTAGCGATAGTGATGAAAAAATATGAAGATTATTTGTTTGAGAATGGGCTGTTTGACTTTGACGATATGATTGAGGAAGCAAGGAATGCGCTGCATAATGACGCGGGGTTTCGCATGAGTTTGCAGGAGCGCTATCAATTTATCATGTTGGACGAGTTCCAGGACACCAATCCGTCGCAATTTGCGATTGTTAAAGAGTTAACCGATTATGAAAAGCCGATGATTATGGCGGTGGGTGATGACGACCAGGCGATTTATGAATTTCAAGGGGCGCTGTCAACTAATTTGACGGATTTTCGGGATCATTATAAGGCGCACGTAATTACACTGGTAGATAATTATCGTAGCACGGGGGAGATTTTGGATTTTTCGCGTAAGATTATTAACCAAGCACCGGATAGGTTTGCTGATAAAAAACTAAAGTCGCATAAACCGGAGCTGGAGCAATCTGGGATTCGGCGACTAGAATTTTTGTCTTCGGATGCAGAGTATGGTTTTATTGCTGAAGAAATCGCGGAGCTAATTCGTGCGGGTGTGCCGCAAAAAGAAATTGCCGTGATTTCTTATAAGTTAAAATATTTTGAGCCACTGCTAGCATTTTTAAAATCATATCCAGAAATCAAAATTGCGTATGACAAACGAGATAATTTATTTGACGATGAAAAAATGACCTTGATTTTTAATTTAGCGCGACTTTGTTTTGAATTAATAAATAAAAAGCCGCCGACAGTTTCAATGATGGAAATTTTATCGCACCCGTGCTTTAAAGTGCCGAAGATGGAAGTTTTGAAATTGACTTTACTGGCAAAAGAAAAAAGAAAAACTCTCTTTGAGTGCGCGGTGGAGTCTGAAGTACCGGAAGTTCGATCGGTCGTGGAACTGGTCAGCGAACTCGTTTCGCGCGGGGCAAATGAGCCGCTAGAAGGTTTTTTGGATTATCTAGTCCAAGAGACAGTGCAACCAGATCGATTAGAAACTTATGAGACGTTTACTTTTTATGAAAATTATGCAGCTTTGATTGGAAAATTAAAAAGACATTTTGGCGACAAGAAATTACGTCTGGCGGATTTGATTGCGCTATTAGACGACTACTCGGCAGCAGGGATGCCGCTTAATATAACTAGTCCATATCGAGATGCCCTAGACGCAGTACAGGTAATGTCGGCGCATAAAGCCAAGGGGCTTGAGTTTGAATATGTGTTTATTGTTTCGGCGGACCATACGGCTTGGGGTAAAGGCAAGGGTAATAATAACTTGCTAGCGTTGCCGAAAAATTTAACGCAAATCCGACATACTGGCATGACTGATAGCGAAAGGCTACGCGTTTTATACGTGGCATTGACGCGCGCAAAAAAATACTTGTATATTACAAATTCCGTTACGGATTTTAATGGTAAATCTCCAGAGAGGCTGGAATATTTAGATGAATATATCGACGATAAAAAACAACTAGTATCGCCATTTTTGCCGTCCAAAATTGTGAAATGCGAATACGATTCAGTTCCGCTACCAAAAATGACGCATAATCTTAAGAATTGGCTTGACCGCTATCTAAATTTGACACCCGATATGCGAGAACTTTATCGCGAGCGTGTCGCGAAAATTAGAATGTCGGCATCAGCTCTAACTTCTTTTATTGAAATTCGTTATGATGGGCCACAGAACTTTTTCAAAAATTATATTCTCGGTGTGCCGGCTGGGCCGGAAACCGAACAAATGGTGTTTGGGAATCTAATGCACTCAACTTTTCAACGAGTTACTGAAGAGAGTTTGGAATTAGAACAAGCTGTTGAATTCTATCTTTCAGAACTCGATAAAGCTGATCTGGCGCCAGAAGTTAAGAAAAAGCTAGCCGAACGTGGGCCAGTCTGCATTAAAAAATCGCTGGAAGCATTTGGCGACGTGATTAAGAGCGGAAAAGCCGAAGTGAACTTTGCGGCAGAAAAAATCGTCGTTGATGGTGTGCCGGTGACCGGAAAAGTTGACCATCTATTGATAGATAATGATACGAAAACGATTGAGATATTTGATTTTAAAACCGGCGGTTATCATAAAGAAAAATGGAAGTCGCACGCAAGTCTATATCAATATATGTTACAACTACTGTTTTATAAGATGTTGGTTAACAATTCGCGTGAATATCAAGATTATAAGGTAACACGCGGGCATATATTATTTGTGGCGCCGGATAAAGATGGTGAGGTGCATGATAAGGTTTATGAATATGACGAAAAAGACGAAGCGGAATTCTTAAAGTTGCTCTTTGCGGTTTACAGCTTAATTACCTCTCTAGAGTTTATGGAAGACGCGGAAATTTTTGTGCCGGCGGATGAGAAATACACCTTTTCTGATATCAAGAAATTTATCGAGCTTTTGCTTGCGAAAAGTGAAGCTTTGTAATATAATTTGAACATTCTTGCACATTAGAGAGGGGGTGAGATGAGTGACGTGGACTTGCGAAAGATGCGGTAAAGTCTTTACAAGCGAAATGGACTATGACCGCCACAAGGGGCGCTGCGGACTGGGCTACAAGCCAAAGAAATGCTACCACTGCAATGGCACTGGCTATGACTTCTGGCGCAGAAAATGCGTCTACTGCGGCGGCAGCGGCGTTCTGCCCTAAGGGCTTCATCTCGCATGGCAAGACATAAGTCTTGCCATTTTTTATTATCTGTGATATAATGACTAGTAATTATGGCAAAGAAGAATAACACTAAACGCAAATTGGTTGGTCTCGTTTCTGAGGAATCTGGGGTGCGTGCTTACTACACGAAGAAAAACACGATGAATACCCCTGATAAATTAAGCCTGAAGAAATACGACCCAGTGCTCCGGAAGCACGTCTTGTTCGTTGAAACGAAGAAAAATCTTGGTCGCAACGAAGTTAAGGAAAAGAAACGTTAAAAATAGCCCCTTGAGGGGGTTATTTTTTATATTATATATATTATATACGGTATTCTAGGTCGCGAAGAACGTTTTCAAAATACATGAAAGCTTCATATGGGGAAGCATAGGCGGAGAAATAGGCATGAACATCGCCGTCGTTCCAGTATTTAGTGCACATGGCATAAGGGTGGTCGGATGTAGTGAGGTGACGCCAGTCGGCAATTAAGTTCGCATTATTGGTGTTTAAAATGCGGTCGCGCAAGTCATAAATTTGCTGTTCGGCGGTGAGCTGCATGGAATTTGAGAGCCAAGCCGAAAGGTCGCGTTCGGTATCGGCCCAGGTTACGGTTTCTGGCATTGAGATTTCGTCTCGGGGCTCTTCAAGATCACAAGCTTCAGATACGGTGACAAATTTATTTTCGTATTCGGATAGCCAAGATTTAACAAAATTATCAAAAAATTCGAATATTCCGGTGTCTTGCCATTGGTGTTCGCCAAAAGTCTCAAAATCCATGAAAAGGTTGACCAAATTACCGTTTAAACAACTTTCGTTCAACCAATTTTGATATTTTGGCACAGTTAAAGGCCATTCGCTCCAGCCGCGATTGCTAAAACGAAAAGCAATGTCGTCAGAAAGTCGATAATTTTTTAAAAGTAATCTTAAATTTTTGCAACCGGCCGGCCTATAGACATAATTTGGGCTGCGCCAACCGAGGATTTTATCCCAACCTTCAGCCAAAATGCCTTTATAGCCTTTTTCTTCGGCCCAATGTGCAAGGGAATCATTGTAAGAAAATTCAGTGTTGCGGAAAACTTTCGGTTTAACACCAAAAAACTTCTCAATGGCAGCTTCATGAATTTTGACTTGGTCATTAAATTCATCTAAATTATAGAAAAAGGCAAGCGAATGATAATAAGTTTCGCCGACAATTTCAGCTTGACCGCGCTGGACCATTTCTCGAATGAGGTTGATTAATTCTGGCTCCCATTTTTCAGCTTGTTCGAGCCAAGTACCAGTAACCGAGAAAGAAACCTTAAAATCCGGATAAGTTTCCATATTTTTTAAAATTAATCGAAGCATCGGATAATAAGATTTTTTAGCAACTTTTCGAAAAATACGCTCGTTGTTTTGGCGGCTATTAAAATCGTCTTCAAAATAGTTGGAATTGTTGCCGACGTCAAAAATCGAGTACTCGCGATAGCGGAGTGGCTGATGAATGTGAAGATAAAGACAAATTGCCCGCACTTAATACCCCTTATGTTTTATTGTATTATTATATACCTTCAAACATTTTTGCGCAACCTGATCCCAAGACATTTTGCGATATTCTTTTTTGATGCTATTTTGTAACTCGGCTTTTAGAGCTGGGCTATTTGCGATGGCAAGGATTTCATCAGCGAGTTTCTTTTCATCCCAAAAATCATATTCCAGTGCCGACCAAATAATTTCTGAAACGCCGGACTGTTTGGTCAAAATTAAAGCGTCGCCATGGTGGGCGGCTTCAAGTGCAGTAAGGCCAAACGGCTCGGAGATTGAACTCATGACGAAAATATCCGAGATTGAATAAATATCGCGAAGTTTTTTGCCGCGAATAAAACCAGTAAAAATGACGTTTTTAGCAATGCCGAGCTCCGCAGCAAGCGAAATTAACTCATTCCTCTCTTCGCCGTCACCCGCAAAAACAAAGACCAATTTATTATTTTTAGAAATGTCACGCGCCGCAGCATGCATTAAATTATGCAAGCCTTTCTGGATCGTGAAGCGCCCGACCGTAGAAACAATAGTGTATCCCTCAGATTTTAGTCTCAAAAGATATTTGTAAGTTTCTTCTTTGAAATGATAGTTAGAACTTTCATAGTTTTCATCTAGAGAATTATAAACTACTTCGATTTTATTAAGCGGGATGCGATATTTTTCATGGATGACGCGCTTAGTAAT
>JAFSNI010000009.1 GCA_017447485.1 Candidatus Saccharimonadota bacterium | reverse complement strand
TGCTGGTTTTAGCGAATCGGCCGGGTATATCAAGGAAAGGCTTGATGAATATATTTATACTAACCATCTTTCAGATTATAAAATTTGGATGGTTGGTTATTCTCGTGGCGGTGCGGTAGTTGATCTAGTTGCTAAAAAGATAAACGAAAATATTTTAGATTACGACATGAAGGCGGATGATTTTTATGTCTATACTTTTGGCGCGCCTCGTGCTAGTCTCACCGAGCCAGGTTATACCAATATCCATGATGTCAAAGATGGCAATGATTTACTTCTCGGTTATGTCTTTCCGGGATTATGGGGATTCTATAATACTGGTATTTACGAAGAAATACATCCTGCTGATTTAAAAATTGCAACTTCTGTTATCAACATTGCCGAACTAGCCGACCCAGCCACTGCCGCTAATGTCTTATTGAATAATGATGGTCTTGTAGAGCAGGTTGGTACTATGAATGGCCGCGACTATATGGATGCTTGGATGCAATTTGTAGTTGATAATGGGCTGACTCGTGAATACTTTGATACCGAGATTAAGGAACCATTATCGGCTGTAATGAAATTATACCAAGTGAGAACGCTAGATAAGCAAAGCGATTTTACTGAGTTTATTAGCGACACTAGCAATGGTCTTGCTGGTATGGTAGCAGGAAATGCTTTCTATGACTTATTAGCAAACCATGCTGGCGATTTAGCTAGCTTTCCGGCTTACCTTGATTTAGTTAAGGTCTTAAAAGGTACCGCAACTGATAGTGAGGTCGATGAGCTAGTTATAATCCTTACTGGTTACATAGGACAATATGATGATTACGAGACTAAGCTTGGTCAAGCTCCAAGCATTAGTGAAACAGAATTTGAAATCCTTAAGGAAAACTTGCCAAAATTAGTTAAGGCTATCTCTCCATTTTTGATCGCTGATGCTATCTATACCCAAAATACATTCGGCGAGAACTATTCGCTCTACTATACTTATACTCTTATTGATAACGCTGAGAACCTTGTCATTGGTCATATTCCTGAAAGTATTATGCCAATACTAAAAAGTCTCATTCCGACTCCTAACGAAGAAGCCGAAGAAGGCATAAAGGTTCCAAATTCTGGTTCGGCATTTAGAGTAGAACAGAGCGCTACTGCGAATTTTCAATTAGATGTTACTGTTTTTCTTGTGGCATTAGCGATTCTTACTGGTCACTACGTTATTAAGAAAAAGTCGCGTTGCTAAGTAAAATTTGGTTTAGGATTAAGTTCGAATCTCTTTGCCTGTATATGTATACTACCAGTCCACAACCATGCGTAACCGAATAAGTATGTCTGGTCGCCACTCACCGAGTTGGGATGTCAAGAAAAGCTACCTCGAAGAATCGAGATAGCTAAGGTTTAGTCGGTATCGATTTCGTCACAACAATGACAACAGCCATTGATGTTCCAGGATGGATATCGACGTTTAGCCTCCGCCAGGGCATTTACGGCATAAAAATACCTTCCTAAATACTCTGCGTTTTCGGCGGCCGGAAAATACAAACAACCTTTAATATGGATTTCATGTTCGCCTTCAGGTTGTTCATGCAGGTTTAGATAATAATCTTTCGCCTCCATTTTTTCCTTTTCTCCAGCGGTGTCTTACTTGACAGCACATAGTTTTCACTATAAAATAGAACTGACATAAGGATAGGTTAAATGTCAGACGTCTTTCGGTTTTCCGCTGAGGGGCGTTTTTATGTGCTGAGGCTATCTTGGGGCCTCCCTAGAATTATATTAGCACGCCACGGATTTTAAATCAAGCGATAAATCGATTTTTATGCATTTTTTTGCGGAAATGTTGATTTATTTTGTGGAATTTGGTAAAATAAGACTATGATACATGATTTTAAGGTAAAAAATTTTTATTCAATAAAAGATGAGGTGGAGATAAATTTTGTTGCCAAGAGCGGTAGTATCACGGTGCCAGAATTATATCTTGATGCACCATATAATAAAAAAGTTACAAAAGTTGCTTTTGTGGGCGGTCCTAATGGATCTGGTAAGACTAACATTTTGAGAGTATTAGCTTTTGTGAGATTTTTAATGAATCAGGTTGGCGGTGTTGTGTCTGGAATTTTACCATATTTTTCATACGTTTTGGATACGGATAGATCTTCTTATATTTCGGTAGAGTTTTCTGTAGGCGATAATCTTTATGAGTATGCGATCACTTTTGATAGGGATATGATATATGATGAAAAGTTATTTCTGACGAGTATGGTTTCTGAGCGGGCAACAAAAAAGAAGGTTTTTTCGAGGTTTTGGAACAGCGATACTTATACTGTAGAAATATCGGATTTGATTAAAAATCTTAAGGATGTGAAAGATATCGGTGCGATATTGGCAACTAAGGAAAACAAAACTAGAACCGTTATTGATTTATATACTAGTTTGGATGAGGTCGACGGTTTTTTGAGGGAAGTTAAAGATTATTGGTTACGAATGTTTACAAATGTGGTTTCGTTCGGAAATATGGAGTCGGAATTTTCGACTAGTAAATTAGCGAACGATGCGTTGAAAAGTATTGATGAGAATGAATTGGGCCGTGAACTTAGTAGAAAAATTCTAGAATCAGTAGATATTGGCTTTGATGGGGTCGCAAAGTTTAACATGACTAATAATAAAAACGACTTAACGTTGTATGGGATTGAACACAAATATAATAGTAGAAAGTTTTCGCTTCCGACTTTTGAAGAATCGGCCGGTACGAATAGAATTGTTTATCTGGTAAATGAAATTGCGAGGATCTTATCTAGAGAAAAAGGCAGCGTGGCAATAATTGACGACATGGACGCATTTATTCACCCAGATATCTATGAATTGCTGGTGGAACAGTTCATGTCGCCGTCTGTGAATAAGAATGGCACACAGTTAATTTTGGCTTCGCATAATTATACTACTTTAAATTTTTTGGATAAACAGCAGATTATATTGACGGAGCGAAATGCGGAGGGAGCAACAGAATCATGGAGGCTTGATTCAATGAAAGGTGTGGAATCGCACGATAATTTTTATGCAAAATATATGGCGGGTAAATACGGTGCGGTACCGAAGATGGAGGGCTAATGGCGATATGGTGCAGTACGATAAAATGGTGGGCTAAGGAGGCCCACCCATGAATAAAAATCATTTTTTGAGGACGACGATTAGTATTTGGTGCGAGGGAGATAGGGATACTAATTTTGTGAAATATTTGTATGCTTTATATCACTTGCCGGGACGAGAAGTGAAGATCCGGAATGCGCACGGTGGGGACCCAGCTGAACAAGTGCGTCAGATGATAAAGTATTATTTGATGCATGATTTTGATGAAAAGTATGCGTTATATGACTTGGACCGTGGGGAGGATTCGGTGAAGGAGGCACGGAGATTGGCTGATGTGAGTGAGATTGTTTGTTTAGAATCGGACAAATGTTTGGAGATGGAGCTGGTGAGGTTGATGAGCGATGATAAATTAATACATCGTGCATGTCGTTCTTCGGCGGAGGCAAAAAAGGTTTTTGCAGAGTTGTGCCATTTGAAACATGAGGATGATGGGGTAGAGTGGGAGAGGTGGGTTAATAAGAGGAAGTTGGATAGTTTGCTAAGCTCTTCGACGAGGTGGCTAGCTAGAATTCTTGATATGATAGAGGGGGAATAATGATAAAAAAGGCGGAAAAAGGGTTATGGAAAGCTACTTACAATAATAGATATAAATGAAATGTATTAATTATATAATTACATATCACTGGATGCGATTTGCTGTTAACATTGTTATTTTTTATTTTTTTATTATCATTGTTTTAGACCTCTCCGGCTTCATCTGAGCTAGAAATCCCTAAAAGTTCGAATCCCAGTTCCTGTATGTGTATTTCAGAATATGCACGGTAGCACTAAAGGATAATCTTTTTTAGGTATCACGCGCAGTTTAGCCGTGTATTCAGGGTGCTCCAGACACCAGTCCACCACCATGTAAAGCCGAGCAAGTATCTCTGGTTGCTCCCCATCAACAGGGTAACCTGTGGAAAAACTGGAAAGTTAAGATTTTTTGTCGTGCCTTTTGAATTTGTTTATCAATATTGGGGTGATTATGATTAGCATTATAATTATAGTAATTGCTGCTGTTATAATAACGCTAATAGCTCCATAAATTCCGAGAATTTTTGCGATTATGCTGATGACGATGGCCGCGAATGAAAGTATGAATGTGCCAATTGTACAATTATATGATTTTTTATGTGACCAAGCTATGAATTTATGCCATCTTGAGACCAAGGATTGTATGAATTTGATATTGCTTTGATAGTTTTCACTATAATTAAAACCGTTGAAATATCCTACCGTTATTATAAAAATTGTGCCGGAAAATATCGAAAATCCTAGAGCTAACTTGATAAAATTTATGATATTTTCTGCGAAACTTTCACGAATAATTTCAAGCCCTAGGATTTTGTTATCACTGTGAAATATGGCTAACAATGTGACGGATAGCGCAATAAGTGAACCTATAATGTTTGCCCTGATGGCGGTTTTTTGTTTGTGGTCATTTGAGCTGGTTGCATTATACATAGATGTTCTTTCTTTGGTTTGGCGCATTAGTTGAGCTATTTGTTAATATCATGCTATTTTGGGTTGGCGTTTTTCGGGGGGGCGTATTCTGGTTAATACATTGTGCCACAAGTAAAAAGCTGGGACTTATTGTTTATCTGCTTACGGATTTTACTTAGTAAAAACATCCCTTTGTGTCTACATGACAATGTTGAAATCGATGAACTATTCTATTACATATACCATAAGCTTATTATACTCCAAACATTTTTAGAATCAATAGGCAGACGATCCCACTTATTAATATGTAGGTTCCAGTATCTGATAGTATTTTCATCCTATGCACTTTTTTAACGCAATGTGCAATGTTGCTATTATACTCGTCAATTAACTCTTGAACTAAGTGCTCGTCGGTCATTGTCTGGTATTGACGGTTGCTTAGCAGTTTTTCTTCGTTTGGGGGAAAACACCATTTTCTGTCTGTCGCGAGGGTTAGTATAAAAAGTATGGCAGACGCTGTAAAAGCTATCAGAGCTATTAGCGCAAATATGTACCAACCGCTATTCGTATCTTTGAATAACTTTTTTATTTCTTGCGCCTCATTGCTTGACATATAAAATAATAGCAATGTCAATTCCGCTCCAAAAACCGTAAAAGTTTTTGTCGTATATTTTTTTACTGACGAATACGCAGTATCAAAAGAATGACGTAACTCATCTAGCATTATTTTATCTCGTATGATATCTTTCATATCTTTAGATTATCATGGGAGTTATTTATATGCAAGCAAGAACGGTTTGATCAAGTATATGCGTATGCGGCAAGAGAGGATTAATACTATAATAATTTTATGGCGAGAGTTTTGGTGATTCCGGATACGCATCTTAAGCCGAAAATGTTTGATTTGGCGGATAAAATTACGCGCGAGAACGAGGTTGATTATGCGGTCCAGCTTGGTGATAATCTAGATGATTTTTATTGTTATGATGATCAATATCGTAATCATAATGCTAGAATGTTGGCTTTCTACCATAAACACTTAAATACGATTTGGCTTTGGGGAAATCATGAAGCATCATATATATTAGATAGGCCTGTCACTGGTAATATTAGAGCGGGGAAAGAATACGCTCATCTTTATCGTGAAAATTTTAGTCCTAAATTTGCACATCTTGACGGCAGGGTTATATTTTCTTATGCTGGGATATTCCAGGAATTCATTAATGAGAATGATCTCGCTGATTGCGGAACGGTTGAAAAACTAGTCGAGAAGATAAACGGGCCGGATTTATCGGCTTTTTGGCGTGGTGATTCACCGCTTTGGGCTAGGTCGCAATATGACGGGTTGACTTTACCGAACATCCTGAATGGTTATTCGCAGGTTGTTGGACATACTCCAATGAGAGATGTTGTGGAGAAAAATAGCATTGTCTCTACCGACGTGTTTTCTACGAATTGGGGAGAGAAAGTTGGGACGGAGTGGATGATGATTATTGATACAGAAAAACTTTCATTTGAGGCAGTTAGGCTAGACTTTCGGAAAGAGTTTAGTGAAGGAAGATAACAGGGGCACCTGGTCTTAATAGATTGTTTTGTCCATATTACTATATTCATCAAAAAGCTGGAGGCAGAGGTCGCGGTCGCGTTGTTCGAGAAAGTCTGCTGGTAGATGATTGCGTTCGCCGAGCATTGCGTCGAATTTGGCGTCGCGGAAACCGATTCTCGCGCTATCTTCTATGGAGCAACCGTAATAAACTTTGTTAATATTAGCCCAGAGAATGGCGGCGAGGCACATGAGACAAGGCTCGCTGGTAGTGTAGAGCTCGCAGCCGGATAAGTCGTAAGTGCCGAGTTTTTGTTCAGCTTTTCTGATGGCGTCGATTTCACCATGGCAAGTGGAATCGTTATTTTTTAATACGCAGTTGTGGCTGGAGGCGATGACTGCGCTGTTTTTTACGATGACTGCACCAAAAGGTCCGCCGTGGCTGTTTGTTATGCCAATCCTAGCTTCTTCGATGGCGGTTTCCATGAACTTTTTTTGATACATATTTTGCTTCCGTTAATTAATATTATTATAGCAGATATTGGTGTGAGAGATGAAATTCTGCCTGTGGGTTGTGGTATAATGGTGATATAAGGTGAAGGAGGCAATGGCGATGTGCTTTAAGAATTGCCGTTATACTTTGATATAATATGATTATGGTTGAGAAAATGACTAAAAAAGATTTTCGGAAAAAGTATCTGGATAACAAGTTGGAACTTAAAACTTATCAAAAAGTGGGCATCGTGCTCTTGATTGTGGTTTTGACTGGATTTGCGGGCTGGGTATGGGAGTTTTTACTGGCGGAGATTGAGGGCGGTTTCCAACATTTGTATATTAAAGGCGGGAACTTACTTCCGTGGATGAATATTTATGCTTATGGTGCTTTAATTATTATGCTGGTGAGCCATAAATTGAAGAAATACCCGTGGGTGGTGTTTTTAGCTTCGGCATTGGCTTGTGGACTTTTGGAACTTTTTGCAGGCTGGGCTGTTTATACAGTGGGGAACGAAACGAGATATTGGGATTATAGCCATGCTTGGTTTGGCTGGGGAAATATTAATGGGTTTGTGTGCCCGGCGAGTGCGGCGATTTTTGGGATTGGAGCGCTACTTTTGATGTATTTGCTACTTCCGTGGGTAGTGAAAATTTCGCTAAAAATGAGCAAAAGAGCGTTTTTGACGCTAGCGATTACGCTGTTTACTTTGGCGGTGGTGGATGATATTACGAATTTAACATTAAAGAATTTAGGTTTGCCAACGGCGCATAATTTTTACCAAGCTTTAGGCTGGGTATATAAATAAGTTTTCGTGTTATAATATACTTACAATTAAGGAGGACACAAGATGTGTGGAATTGTGGGTTATGTTGGTAATAAAAATGCACAAGATTTTTTGATTTCCGGTTTAAAGCGTTTGGAATACCGTGGATATGATTCGGCGGGGATTGTCACTTTAGACACAGATGGTGGGGCGACGTTACTTCGAGCGAAGGGAAAGATCTCAAACTTGGAAGAAAAGTTGGCCGAGAATAAACGTGAAGATAAGATTGGAATTGGGCATACGCGTTGGGCGACGCATGGTGAGCCGAGTGAGGCGAACGCACATCCGCATCGGGCGGGAGCAATTTATTTGGTGCATAATGGCATCATTGAGAATTATAAGGAGCTGAAAGAACATTTAACGGAACATGAGTTTAAATCCGAAACGGACACGGAAGTTTTGGCGGCGCTAGTTAATTCGTTCTACGCGGAGGGGAAGTATCCGCTAACGAATGCGGTGGTGCAAGCCCTGAAGCTCGTGAAGGGAACTTATGGGATTGCAGTGGTTTCGACGAAAAATCCGGAGGAAATTGTGGTGGCGAGAAGCGGGTCGCCGCTCGTGATTGGTGTGGGGCATGATGAAACCTTGATTGCTTCGGACGCGTCGGCTTTGGTCGGACACACGAAGCAAGCGATTTATTTGAACGATGGGGAAGTGGCGAGAATTACGAAGAATAGTGTTGAGATTAAGACGCTAAATGCGGAGCCAGTGTCGGCAAAGGTGGAAGAGATTGAGACGAATCTTGCGGCGATTCAGAAGGGCGGATATGAACATTTCTTGCTAAAAGAAATTATGGAGCAGCCGTTGTCGCTAGCGGAGACTCTGCGTGGGCGAGTAAATTTGGAACAAGGTACTGTGAGATTGGGTGGGCCAGGTTTATCTGAGGCGGAGCTTCGGAAAATTAAGCATTTGATTATTGTGGGTTGTGGAACGGCGTATCATGCGGGACTTCTCGCGTCATATTATATTGAGCAGTTTACACCGGAGATTACGGTGGAGACTGTAATTGCTTCAGAATATCGTTATCGGAATGCGTATATTCCGGAAGATTCGGTGGCACTGATTGTGTCGCAGTCGGGAGAAACGGCGGATACCCTTGCGTGTCTTCGCGAAATTAAGAAGCAGGGAACGAAGACGATCGGGATTGTGAATGCGATTGGCTCGACGATTGCGCGTGAAGTGGATGGCGGGACGTATGTGCATGTGGGGCCGGAGATTTCAGTGGCATCGACTAAGGCGTTTACGTCGCAAGTGATTGCAATGGTGATGTTTGGTCTGACGATTGCGCAGGCGAAAGGCGCAAAGCCAGGAACTTTGCGGCCGTATGTGGAGGAAATTGCGAAATTGCCAGAAATGATTGGTAAAACATTACAATCCGTGGATAAAAAAGTTCAAAAAATCTCAAAAAAGTATAAGAATTACGAGCACGCGATTTATTTGGGGCGAGACATAGCTTATCCGACAGCGATGGAGGGGGCATTGAAGCTGAAGGAGATTTCTTATGTGGATGCGAATGCTTATGCATTCGGGGAATTGAAGCATGGGCCGTTGGCGCTGATTGATGATCGGTTCTTTGAGCTGGCTTTGGTGCCAGAGGGTGCGCTTTATGATAAGGCGATTTCAAATGTGCAGGAAGTTTTGGCGCGTGGAGGACATATGATTGTGGTGACGAATACGGATTTTGCGCTCGAGGTGGATGATGTGATTGAGATTCCGGGTGAGATTAAACTGTTTGCGCCAATTTTGATGAATTTGGTTTCGCAACTCTTCGCATATTATATGACAACGGCGAAGGGTTATAATGTTGACCAACCGAGAAATCTTGCGAAATCTGTTACGGTAGAGTAAAATTAAAGTATGCAGAGGAAATCTGATTTTGTTTTACGGTTGGCGCTGATAGTGGGCGACGGACTGGCATTGGTGTTGTCGTTTGCGATGGCGTATTTTATCCGAGTGCACGTCGACCCGCGTCCATATGAGTTTGAGTCGCAACTTTATGAATTCACGATGACGATTGTGTGGCTGGTGCCGATTCTTTTGGTAATACTAGCGGCGCTGGGGCTTTATAAAAAGTCAGTGTTTTTAAATAAATCACGGTTGCCGGAAATTTGGCGAGTGATGCTCGCGGCGATTTTGAGCGTTGGGGCTTTGATTGTTTATGATTACTTTACGGGAGAGAATATTTTTCCGGTGAGGGTGGTGGCGATTACAAGCGTGGCACTTTCGTTCGTGTTTTTGATGATTGAGCGAGTGATGGTGAGGTTTTTTGCGCGGCAGATTTTTAAGAAAAATTATGGGACAAAACGCGTGGTGATTGTGGGAGAGCACAAAAACACGGAATACCTAGCGGATTATATTACGTCGCAGCCAGAGAGTGGTTATCGGTTGGTGGGGATTGTGGCAGATAAAAAATATATTCCGAATGATTTAATGAAATTGAAATATGCGACGCTAGAAGACGCGATGAAACATAAGCGGGCAGATGTGATTTTTCAGACGGATGAGAGTGGGACGGAACAGGTCTTTCGGAAAGCGATTGAAAAACACATGATGTATTATTTCGTACCGAGCGAGACAGCGCTTTCTTCGCATTTCGGCGAGATGGAGCTGGTGGGGAATACGCCGGCGGTGCTGGTGCGGTTAACACCACTGACGGGTGGGGCGGCGGTAGTGAAAAGATTGTTTGATATTGTGTTTTCGTTGGTGGCGATTGTGATTGCGGCGATTCCGATGGGAATTGTGTGGTTGATCTTAAAGTTGTCCGATATTCATCATTCGCCGATTTATTCGGATGAGAGATTGACAAAACACAACAAAAAATACAAATGCTATAAGTTCAGGACGATGAATCCTGAATATAGCGGAATGACAGCGGAAGAAGCGTTTCTGAAAATGGGGAAGCCAGAGTTAATTAAAAAATATCGAGCGGACGGTGATTATATGAAGAATGATCCGAGAATTACAAAAGTGGGGCGGTTCTTGCGGAAGACGTCGATTGACGAATTGCCGCAACTATTTAATATTTTGAAGGGCGACATCTCTTTGATTGGGCCGAGGTCGCTACTCCCGGGAGAACTAGAAAATTACGGCGACCGGTCTTTGATTTTGGCGGTGAAAACTGGCTTAACAGGTTTTGCGCAAGTTTCAGGGCGGCGGGATATTTCGTTTGAAGAACGTAGGGCGCTGGATATATATTATGTGATGAACTGGTCGCTGATGCTTGATGTGCAGATTTTCTTTAAAACGATTGTGGCGGTTTTAAAACGGGACGGTGCAAAATGAAAGTAGCTTTGGTTTGTGACTGGTTGACTAACGTGGGCGGAGCGGAAAAGGTGCTTCTAGAAGTGCACAAGTTATTTCCAGAGGCGCCGATTTATACGTCAAAATATGATCCGAAGGGAATTAGCTGGTTTAAGGACGCGGATATTAGGACTGGTTGGATGCAGATTTTTCCGGCGACGTGGCGAAGAATTTTGGGGCCGTTCCGGCAGATATACTTTTCGCATTTGAATTTATCTGGATATGATTTGGTGATTTCAGTGACCGGGGCGGAAGCAAAAGCAGTTTCGGCGCCGGATGGGGTGCATATTTCGTATTGTCATGTGCCGACGCAGTATTATTGGCAGATGCACGATGAGTATATTAAGGATCCGGGCTTTAATAAAATGAATGCGGCGGTGAGGTTTTTCTTTAGGCTGCTAGTAAAGCCACTCCGAAAGGCGGACTTTAGGGCTGCGGAGAAGGTTGACTTCTTTGTGACGATTAGCGATTACGCAAAGGAGCTAATCCGAAAATATTACAGGAGGGAAGCGACGGTGATTCATCCGCCGGTGGAGATTTCTGATTTTGCAATAAAAACTCTAAAAAAGCAAATGGCGACGAAGAGGGAAGTGACGGGCGTGGCATTGCGAGATAAGTCACGGGGCGTTGTGGAAAAGTCTGTGGAAAACTTTTATGTGGTGACGAGCCGGCAAGTGACTTGGAAGAGGCTGGACCTTGCGATACGAGCATGTTTAGAACTGGAACGACCGCTACTTGTGATTGGCGAGGGACCAGAGCACAAAAAGTTAGTGAAGATGGCGAGAGGGTCGGAGTTTGTGCGGTTTTTGCCATTAATGGATAAGGCGGAGCTTGCAGAATATTTGGCGCGAGCGAAGGGGTATTTGTTCCCTAGCCTGGAGCCATTTGGCATTGCTCCGGTGGAGGCGCTAGCGGCGGGGTGTCCGGTGATTGCTTTTCGTGAAGGCGGGGTGCGAGATTATGTGAAAGACGGCGTGAATGGTGTCTTGTTCGATAAACAGAATGTGAAGTCGTTGGTTTTTGCGATGAAAAAATTTGAGAAAATGAAGTTTGAGCGTGGGAAAGTTTCGAGAACGGCGAAAGAGTTTGACGGAAAAAGATTTGATGCAGAATTGATGGGATTTGTGCATGAAAAAGTTAAATAGGATTTTGCGGGGCTTGATTTATGTTTTGCCCGCAGTATTGTTTTTTTCGTATTATCCGGTGATTTCGTTGGGCAGTTCTGAAACGATGAACTTTGAGCTTTCCCTGCCGATTTTGTGGCTTTTAGTTTTTGATTTTATCGGGTTTTTGATTTTGGTTTTTGAGAAGAAGTTGTTTAGTGGGGTGCGGCGTTGGTGGTGGGGGCTACTATTCCCCACTTTTGCAACGTTGAGTTTGATTTGGTCGGAAAATTTAGTGCGGGGGGTTTTGACTTGCGGGATTTTGTGGCTGGTTTTGTTTGCAGTTTATGTGATTTTGAGTTTACGGGAAAAATTTTATGATGAACGGGGTTTTTCTTATGTTTTTTTGAAGGTGTTTTTGGCCTCATCGGTTTTGATTTGCTTGTGGTGTGTGGCGCAATGTGTGATGGATGTTTTGGGGGCGTCGCGAGAAGTGACGCTGCTTTGTCTGGGGTGCGTGTATCAAATGTTTGGGTTTCCGCATCCGAATGGGTTTGCGATAGAGCCGCAGTTTATGGGAAATTTGTTGCTGGCACCAGTTTTGATTAGCGGTTATTTTGTGCTTAAAAATAGAAAATATCTATTATTATTTATTTTTGTGGCGGCGCTGTTTTTGACGTTTTCGCGCGGGGCGATTTATGCGTTTGTGGTTGGGCTGATTTTTATGAGTGTGGCGCTGTTTGTAAAAAAAATTGGGTTTAAGAAAATTGCGATGATGTGGGGGGTGGTGGTTCTCTCTTTTGTGTTTACGCTAAATTTGCAGGGGGTTTTGGCGCAGGTGTCGCCGACGAATGATACTTATATTTCGGGGGTGTCGAAAGTTTTGAATCATTTGTCGCTGGGGATTATTGACATAAGGGCGGGGACTGACGAAGAAGTTAATGATAATATTGGCGATGACGAGGCGGTGGAGCGCGATGAAAATGAGGCGGTGTTTGATGGGTATGTGGAGGAATCTACGAATGTGCGGATGGAGTTGACGGAAAATGCAGTAAAAGTTTGGTCGCGAGATTTTAGGACGATGATGCTTGGCGTCGGGATTGGTGGGGCGGGGCAGGCGATGTATGATGCGGGGCTGACGGGTTCGCCGAAGGAAATTGTACAGAACGAATACGCGAGTTTACTGCTCGAAACGGGAATTGTTGGGGTAATTATTGTGATAATTGTAGTTTTGATGATTCTGAAAAACATAAGAAAAAACCCGGTGAGTATAATAATTTTGTCACTGATGGTTTCCTATGGGGTTTCGTTGATGTTTTTCTCGGGGATGGTGAATGCTCTGCAGATTTATTTACTGCCGCCAGTGATTTATATAGTTTTGCGGAAGAAGTTGGTGTCGTAAATCTCGGCGCCTTTTCCCTGGTAAAAGCGCCAAGCGGCTTCGCGGCCTTGGCCGGAGGTAAAGTTGAGCTCCGCGCAGCCTTTTTCTTTGGCCCAGTCTAGCATAGCGTCCCAAAGTTTGGAGCCGATGCCTCGGCCACGGACGGATTCGTCGGTGACGAAGTCTTCGAGATAGGCGTTCTTCCGGACGATAGGCCCCATGATGATAGAGAGGGTGGCGATGCCGATGATTTTGTCATTATCGTCGAGGGCGAGGAGCATGTCGTGATATGGAGAACTGATGAGTTCGTCGAACCACTCGCGTGGGATTTCGCCGCGATCTTTGCCGCTGCGGGATAATTGGACGAGAAGCTCGCGGATTCTATTTGCGGTTTCTTCTGTATAAGTGGTAAGGCGTGTGATTTTCATAAAGTCTCCTCGAGTTTTTCTTTTAGTTCGCTTGCGAGAGCCGTAATAGCGGCTTCGTTGTTTCCCCACATAGTGATGCGAATAAGATTTTCGGTGCCGGACGGGCGGACGAGCAAGCGGCCGGAGACGGATTCTAACTTTTTGCTGAAGTCTAGCAAAAGATTTTTGGCGGAGTCGAGAGATTTTAGATTTTCTTTTTGCTCGGGCGTGGCGGGCATATTAAGAATAATCTGAGGGAACTTAGTGATGATTTTGGCGAGGTTGGCGAGGGAAGTAGAGGAGCCGGTGGTGGCTTTTGCGATCATGAGGCTGGTTAAAATGCCGTCGCCGGTGGCTTCGTTTGGTAAAATAATGTGGCCGGATTGTTCCCCGCCGATTTTAATGTCGTGAAGGCGCATAGCTTCAGCGACGTTGGAATCGCCGACGGCGGTAATTTCGGTTTTGATATGATTCTCTGCGGCCCAATTCAGGAGGCCTTGGTTTGCCATGACGGTAGTGGCGATGGCGTCGAGGCCTAAGTAATTTGCGAGGGCGGCGATAATTTCGTCGCCGTCGACAGTGTTTCCTTCGTGGTCGACGAGGAGGCAGCGGTCGCCGTCGCCGTCGTAAGCGATGCCGAAATCGAGATGGTGGGATTTGACGAGCTCGGCGAGTTGTTCAAGATGAGTGGAGCCGCAATTTGCGTTGATGCCCTCTCCATAATTTTGGTCGGCGTTGATAAGTTCGACGGTGGCGCCGTAATGCTCGAAAACGGTTTTGTTGATGACGGAAGTGGCGCCGTTGGCGCAGTCTATGCCGAGGTGGAGTTTTGAAAAGTCTGCATCGCCGACGTAGCTTAGTAGATGTTCTTTATAGAGGGCGAGGGCTTCGTCGTGGGAATCTTCACGGAGGGTAGGGGAGATTAGACTGATGGTTTCCTTGTCTTCGAGGGCTTTTTCGATGGTGGCGACGCCGGGCTCGGTCAGTTTGATGCCGGAAGTGCGGCCGCGTTCGAAGATTTTGATGCCGTTGTCGGTGTAAGGGTTGTGCGAGGCCGTGACGTCGATAGCGAAGTCGAAGCCCATTTCGTAAAAACAGTAGTTAATGGCTGGAGTGGGCAGGACACCGACGGAGGCGTATTCGAAGCCGAGGGATTCGAGGGCGGCACCGAGGTCTTGTAAAATCCATTCGGTCGATTCGCGGGTGTCGCCACCGATGAGAACTTTGGCGGGGCGGTCGGGAATTAAATCGAAGGCGTAGTCGGCGAGGCCGGCGGCGACGGAGTTTAGAAAGTCGGGAGTGAACTTTTCGGCGGCTTGCCTGATGCCGTCGGTACCAAAATGTTTCATGATTTCCTTTCGTAAAGTTTTTTAATGACTTTGATGGTTAGGGCCGTGTCGGGCGCTGTGCTGCCGCGGGAAAGATCGGCGAGGGGAATGTCGAAGCCCTGGATAATCGGGCCAGCGATAGTAAAGCCGGCGAATTGCTCGAGGGATTTGTAGAGGATGTTGCCGGAATTGAGGTCGGGAACGATGAGAACGTTGGCGGAGCCTTTTAGAGGGGAACCGGGAGTTTTCTTGGCGGCGACGCGCGGATTAACGGCGGCGTCGAGCTGCATCTCGCCGTCAATTAGCCAGCCGGGATGGTTGGCTTTGATTTTTGCGATGACGGAATGGATTTTTTTGAGGTCGGGATTTTTGCCGCCAGAACCGTAGGTCGAGTAGGAAAGCATGGCGATTTTTGGTTGTTCCCCGTAATATGTTTCAAAAGTTGTGGCGGAATCTTCGACAATACAGTAGAATTTTTCGGCATCGGGGGCTTTGTTGACGCCACCGTCGGCGAGGACGAAATGTTTGTCTTCCCTCTCACAGACAAAACAGCTGGAAAAGAATTGCGATTTTAGCGGGATGTAGTTTTTGTAGGCGAGGAGAACGTCGCGAGAGGAATAATCGAGGCCGGAAATCATGGAGTCGACGCTTCCCTCGGCGAGGGCTTTGGCGGCTGCGTCGAGATTTTCGGCATCAAAAAACTCAATGTCAGGGAAGGTTTTTGTAGCTTCGGCGACGATTGAGTTTTTGAGTTCAGGGATAATGATTTTCATACCCCTATTATAACATATTATTTATCGACAACTTCGCCTTCGACCGGTTCGTCTTTGTCGGACGATTTGTTGTCGTCGGACTTGGACGAGTCTTTGGCGGCTTCCTGATACATTTTTGCGCCTATTGGCATAATTTTATCAGAGAGCTCCTTGGTGGCGGCCTCTAGTTTTTCCTTGTCCGCATCGGAATCGTTCAGAACTTTTTTGGCCTCTTCGACGGCTTTTTTGATAGTTTCTTTGTCGTCGTCAGAAATCTTGTCTTTGTATTCATCTGGCATTTTTTCGGCCTGATAAATTGTGTTTTCAAGATGATTCTTGGCGTCGATAGTGTCTTTCTTCTTCTTGTCTTCGTCGGCGTGCATTTCGGCTTCCTTGCGGGCCTTCTCGATATCATCCTTGCTCATGTTGCCGGAGTTTTGAATGGTAATCGACTGCTCTTTGCCGGTTCCCTTGTCCTTGGCGGTAACGTTCAAAATGCCGTTGGCGTCGAGGTTAAAGGTAACTTCAATTTGTGGTACACCGCGTGGCGCCGGCGCGATACCATCGAGAATAAAGCGGCCGAGAGATTTGTTGTCGGCGGCAAATTCGCGTTCGCCTTGGAGGACGTGAATCTCGACCTGCGGTTGATTGTCAGAAGCGGTAGAGAAGACTTCGGATTTGCTGGTCGGAATAGTGGTGTTACGATCGATAAGCGGAGTGCGGACGCCGCCCATGGTCTCGATACCTAACGTCAGTGGAGTGACATCGAGAAGAAGCACATCTTTGACGTCGCCTTGAAGTACGCCGCCCTGAATCGCTGCGCCGACGGCTACGACTTCGTCTGGGTTTACACCTTGCATTGGGTCTTTGCCGAAGATAGACTTAACTTTTTCGACAACGGCTGGCATACGAGTCATGCCGCCGACCATGACGATTTCGTCGATATCTTTAGTAGTGAGCTTGGCGTCTTTCAGAGCCTTTTCAACTGGGCCAGCGAGGCGGTCGAGAAGGGAACTGACGAGCTCTTCGAGCTTGGCGCGGGTCAAAGTGTATTCAAAATGTTTTGGACCATCAGCATCGGCAGAGAGGAACGGAAGGTTAATGTCGGTAGAAGTGCTGCTCGAGAGTTCCTTTTTCGCCTTTTCAGCCTCATCTTTAACGCGTTGCATCGCGGCAGCATCGCCCTTAATGTCGATACCAGATTCCTTCTTGAATTCGTCAACGAGGAAGTTGACGAGAATGTTGTCGAAATCTTCGCCGCCGAGGTGGGTATCGCCGTTGGTGGACATCACTTCGAAGACGCCGTCGCCGAGCTCGAGAATAGAGACATCGAAAGTACCGCCACCGAGGTCGAAGACGACGATTTTTTCGTCTTTTTTGGACTCGAGACCGTAAGCGAGAGCGGCTGCGGTCGGCTCGTTAATGATACGCTTAACTTCGAGGCCAGCGATTTTACCGGCATCTTTGGTAGCTTGGCGCTGAGAATCGTCGAAGTAGGCCGGAACGGTAATAATCGCCTCAGTGACCGGCTCGCCAAGGAAAGCCTCGGCGTCGGCTTTGATTTTACTGAGCACCATGGCGCTGATTTCTTCTGGCGTGTATTCTTTGCCGTCCATTTCAACGGCGACGCCATTCCCCTTTTTTACAATCTTATATGGGGAAATCTCGAGGTCGTGCTGGACTTCCTTATCTGTAAACTTGCGCCCAATCAAACGTTTAATGCCATAAATGGTGTTTTTTGGGTTAGTAACGCGTTGGCGCTGAGCAACTTTACCGACCAGGCGCTCGCCTTTTTTCGTGACGGCGACGACCGAAGGGGTGGTGCGGTCGCCCTCGCTGTTAGTAATAACTTCTGGTTTGCCGGCAACCATATAAGCAAACGCTGAGTTGGTGGTGCCGAGGTCAATACCAATGATTTTTGACATATTTTATCTCCTTTTTCTAGCACTCTAGTTATGCGAGTGCTAATTCTTCCTCTATTGTAGCAAATTAGCACTCGTTTGTCAATAGTGCTAATTCATAAAACTTTTTCACGCTTGCTTTAGGTGAAAAATTAGAAAAAGTTTTATGATATAATAGCAGTATGGCAATTGAGAGGTTAGTGGAGCCGACGATGGCGGCGAATGATACGGAAGAAGAGCAAATGGAAGTGTCGCTTAGGCCGACGTCGTTTGCTGAATATGTGGGTCAGGAGCATTTGAAGAAGAATCTGAAGCTGGCAATCGATGCAGTAAAAAAGCGGGCGGACGGGTCGACGCTCGACCATATATTATTATATGGTCCGCCGGGGCTTGGTAAGACGACGATGGCGGGGGTGATTGCACATGAACTTGGGGCGTCGCTCAGGGTGACGAGCGGGCCGGCGATTGAGCGGGCGGGGGACCTCGCGTCGATTTTGACGAATTTGAAGGATGGCGATGTGCTATTTATTGACGAGATTCATCGGCTGCGCCGGGCGGTGGAAGAAGTTTTGTACTCGGCGATGGAAGATTATAAACTCGATATTGTGATTGGAAAGGGGCCGGCGGCGAGGAGTGTGCGGCTGGACCTGCCGCATTTTACGGTGATTGGGGCGACGACGAGGACGGGGTCGCTGGCGGGGCCTTTAAGAGACAGGTTTGGGATTATTCACCGCTTGGAGTACTATAAGGAGCCGGAAATTGAGCAGATTATTAAGCGGACGGCGAGGATTCTTAATACGAAGATTTTACCGGAAGCGACGACGCTGCTTGCGGAGCGGTCGCGGCTGACGCCGAGGATTGCGAACCGGATTTTTAAGCGGGTAAGGGACTACGCGGACGTGAATGGGGATGGAATTATTGATACGAAGCTCGCGAGTGATGCCTTGGCTTTGATGGAGATTGATTATTTGGGACTGGACCCGGCGGATAGGAATATGCTGAGGCTGATGTGGGAAAATTACGAGAATCGGCCAGTGGGGCTGACGACGATTGCGGCGCTCACTGGGGATGAAGCGACGACGATTGAGGATTTTTATGAGCCGTATCTTTTACAACTGGGGTTGCTGGCTAGGACGCCTAAGGGGAGGGTGGTAACAGAAAAGGGGAGAGAACATTTGCAAAAATTTAAAAATAAGTTATAATAGTAGAAAGGAGTGACAATGGACGAAGGTTTGGCCAAAATCCGACACGCAAGAAGCAAGAAGGATTTCCCATTTTTAAAACTTGAAGATGATGAATATGTGGAATTTGCGTTTTCGCGCGCAAAAGTGTGTCTGTTTTTGATTTTTGGGGGTGTGGCAGGCGGATTGGCTTTGATTTTGTTTGCGTTTTTGATGATTATCTTGGGACAAAATATGATAGACGAGATGGGGCGGAACTTCATGTATATTATTTTGGCTTGTCTAATAGTGACGGCGCTGCTGATCGGAGTGGTGGCGTTTGTGGTCTATCGTGGGAATCGGCTTTTTCTTACGAATAAGCATGCCATACAGATGGTGATGAAATCGCCGATGGCGACAAGCGTGAACGTGATTGACTTGCCGTCGATTGAAGATGCGAGTTTTCATCAGAATGGCTTGATGCAAAAAATCTTTGGATATGGAACTTTTAGGCTTTCTACGGTGGGCGATGAAACGACTTATACTTTTCAATATTCAGATATAGCGCCAGAAGAATTGCGAGCTGTGTCAAAATTGATTACTGAAGCAAAAGGCAAAGAAAAGAAAGATTAATTGCGATTGACCTTGATGTAGGTGTCTTCTTTTTCGAGGTTGGCTTTTAGAATGTATTTTTTGCAGTGGTTTTTGGCGTCGCAATCGGCAGGTTCGTAGAAATAAGAGCCAAGAGGGTCGCCGAGATTAAAACCATTCGGGTCGGTCCAGAGGGCCGGGTCGATAACGGTGATGTTTTCCTCGCTAATTTCAGATGGGTAGTAGCCGTGGTCTTTGTAAAAGCTTTCCTCGAGGGCGTAATACATGGCGTTAATGGCAATTTTACGATCTTCGTCACGTTCCATGGCGTCGAGATTGGTTTTTTGGACGAAAAATAAAATAAAAAGTAGCGATGCAAAAACCGCTACGATGACGAGTTCAATAATAGTGAAACCTTTTTTGTTTGTCATAATCTTGTGATTTTGGTAGTACCGACTGGGATCGAACCAGTGACCTTGGGCTTATGAGTCCCACGCTCTAACCATCTGAGCTACGGTACCATGTGTATTATTATACCACACTTTTATGGTACACCCGACACGATTCGAACGTGCGACCTTCAGGTCCGGAACCTGACGCTCTATCCAGCTGAGCTACGGGTGCGTGGTACACCGGATAGGATTCGAACCTACGACCCTCTGTTCCGAAGACAGATGCTCTAATCCACTGAGCTACCGGTGCATTCTCATATTATAGCATAATTCCGGGTGATTTCCTAGTAGGGGGTTGAAATTTTTGATGATTTGTGACTATACTCTCGCATGAAATTTTGGCGAAAGATCCATCCGTCGTGGCTTTTAGTTTGGGCGGCTAGTGGAGTAATTATTTGGGCAATTTTAAGGGCGGTCATCATCGGAACTGGCGAAAATAGTAGCGAAATAGAAGATTTTGGGTTAAGCGACATAATGTTTTCAGCGCGAGATTGGTTTGCAGGAAGGATTGAGAGCATAGTCCCAGAAACGGAAGCGAAGCTAGGGTTGTCGTATTTGTTAGGACTAAAAGCGGGGCTGCCTAAAGATTTATCGGAAAGCTTGCGGGCGGTGGGGCTGACGCACATCGTAGTGGCAAGCGGGGCACACCTAGCAATTTTAGTGGAGATTGCGAAAAAGATATTCGGAAAAATATCGCGATTTGCGGGAGTACTATTTTCGGGAGTCTTGATTGTGTTATTCATGGCGATGGTGGGGTGGACGCCATCGATTTTGCGCGCGGGGGTGATGAGTGTTTTAACGCTGATAACTTGGTATTTTGGGCGAAAAATGGCGCCGTGGCGAATTATTCTGTTAACGGCAGCGGGGACGCTTTTGATCAATCCAGATTTTATTACTAATTTAGGGTGGTTATTATCATTCGCGTCGTTTATCGGGATTATGATTTTAGGGCCGAAAGTCACGCGATTTTTCTACGGCAAAAAGAAGCCAGGGTTTATCGCGTCGATGATTATCACGACGATTTCGGCTACATTGATGACTTTGCCAATCACATTATATTATTTTGGACAGATTTCTTTAATTTCGGTGCTGGCAAATTTATTGATTCTGCCGACGTTGCCTTATGCAATGGGGCTAACATTTTTGACAGGAGTTTTAGCGGACATACCTGGTTTAGGGACAATCATCTCCTGGTGCGCAACAAAACTACTGGATTTTCATATTTTTATAGTTGAACTATTTGGAGAGTGGACACAATTTCTGATAAAGATTGAGAAATATCAAATGTGGGTATATATATTATATATAGTGGTGCTTGGGCCGTTTCTGATTGGACTTATTCGGAGAAAAGTGGTAAAATTAAGACAAGCAAATAATTTTTTGGAGCAAAATAAAATGTCAGGACACAGTAAATGGGCGACGACCAAACGGCAGAAGGCTGTGGTTGACGCAAAAAGAGGGGCACTTTTTACAAAGATTGGGAATCAGATTGCGATTGCGGCACGGGCAGGGACAGATCCAGCGATGAACCCGAGCCTTGCGATGGTGCTTGAAAAAGCGCGGCTTGCGAATATGCCGAAGGCGAATATTGAGAGGGCGATTGCGCGGGTGGCGGATAAGTCGGCGGCGGCGCTGATTGAAGAGGTTTATGAGGCTTATGGGCCGGGGGGCGTTGGGATTGTGATTGAAGTGGCGACGGACAATAAAAATCGGACGATGCCAGAAGTGCGACATACACTTGATAAGAATGGCGGGCGGATGGCGGAACCAGGTTCGGTGATGTTCCAATTTTCAAGAAAAGGCGTGATTGAGATTTCGGAGAAAGGTGACGAAGCGATGATGGCGGCGCTTGATGCAGGTGCAGAAGACGTCGTGGACGAAGACGAATCGACGGTGATTTATACGGCCGCTTCGGATTTGATGAAAGTGCGACAAACGCTAGTTGATGCTGGAATGACCGTGACTAGCGCAGAGCTTCAGTACGTGCCAAATTCGTATGTGCCAGTTGAAGGTGAAAACGCAGAGAAACTAGAAAAGTTACTTGGTGCAGTGGACGACCTCGATGACGTGGTGAATACCTACACGAACGCAGAATAATATGATATAATATATGGTGGAAGGGTGGCCGAGTGGTTGATGGCACTGGTCTTGAAAACCAGCGTACGAAAGTACCGCAAGTTCGAATCTTGTCCCTTCCGCCAAAAAAATAAGCCCAGAGGGCTTTATTTTTTAGCGACCATTTTTCAAACGTGGATGTTTGCGCTTATCGCTGTGTTTATGATTATTATTCCGATTTTGTTTTGCAACCGGACGTAATGTGATTTTTCTTGCCATGGGTATATTTTAGCATATTAAGCGTAAAAATAAAATCGCTTATGGTATAATATGTAGTATGGATGAACGGGAAATTCAAAACAAACGTAGGGAAAATGAAGAAAAGTCGACAGCGGAGCGGGCGAGGATACTCGGTCTGCCATATTTAGATACGCGAGCGTTTGAGGAGAATGTGCCATTAACGATGGGACTGCTAGAAGTTCAAGAAATGCACAAGAATTTTATTTTGCCGCTACATAAAGGCGGTGCGGATGAGCATTATCAGTTCATGGTGACGAGTCAAACGCCGCGGACTTTGATTCAGAAAATGCGGCAGGAATATGCGGATGAAGGTGAAAAAGTGGACTTTTTCTTGATTTCAAATTCGGCCTACAGAGTTTTTATGTTAAGATATGATCCGCCGAAAGAGATACATTACGATGACATTAAAATTGCAGGTGAGGGGGATTCAAAAACAATAGCAAGTGTGTCGCGGACGCTGGCGCAGGTTTCGACAGAAAAAATCTTTGACTTTTTGATTGACCAGGCAGATAAATTGGCGGCAAGCGATATTCATATTGAGAATTTGCGGGGAGAAATTCGGATTCGGATGCGGGTAGATGGAATGTTGCACCCGGTGGCGAATATTGATAAGGATAGATATCGGATTTTTATGGGTGAACTTTCGTCACGGGCGAATGTCTCGACGGCATCAAATAAACCGCAATCTGGCCATATGCAAAAAGAAGTAGTAAGAGGTGGGGCGACACATACACTGAATATTCGCGTGGAGACGATTCCGACGATGTATGGGCAAGATGCAGTGCTGAGGTTGTTTAACTTTGATGAGTCGTTACTTAATTTAGACCTTTTGGGCTTGTCGTATGAAGAAAGAGTGGCGATTGATGAGGTTGTGTCGCATCCGCGGGGACTAGTGTTAATGGTGGGGCCGACGGGGTCAGGAAAATCAACGACGCTATACTCGATGTTGAACGCTCTAAACACTTCGGAGCGGAAAATTATTACGCTTGAAGACCCGATTGAATATGGAATTACTGGCATTTCGCAAATTCCAATCAACACGAACGCGGGGGGTTCGTTTGCGGAAGGGTTGCGCTCGGTGTTGCGGCTAGACCCGGATGTAGTGATGGTGGGGGAGATTCGTGATGCCGATACGGCGAAGACGGCGATTCAGGCTTCGATTACGGGGCATTTGGTGTTGTCGTCGTTCCACGCGAACTCGACAGCAGCGGCGTTTGCGAGGATGATTGATTTGATTGGCGTGAATCCGATTTTTGCGAGTTCGATTCGCTTGATTGTGGCACAGAGATTGGTGCGAAAGCTGTCGGATAGTAGAAAAGCGCGGCGAGCGACGGAAGCAGAAGCAAAATATATTCGTGAAGTTTTGAAAGATGTTGATTTGAAATTATTGAAAGGTATCCGGGTGGCAAAACCGCGAGGTGAAGCCGAGACAAAATTAGACCGAGCGGTGGAAAAGGAAATGTTGGATTTTGATTTTAATAATATAGTGCTTTATGATCCAGTGCAGACGAAGGCGGATCCGTTTGGATACAGTGGGCGGATGGTTTTGATGGAACAAATGGTGGTGGATGAAGATATTGCGAAATATATTCGTGGTGATGTGGCTGATATTAATACGGCGGCGATTGAGGAAACGGCGAGAAAGAATGGGATGTTGACATTGGAGCAAAAAGGCGTGATAGCGGCACTTAAAGGCGAAACTACGCTCGAAGAAGTAGCACGTGTGATATAATAGAGCTATGAGTGAAAAAGTTATTTCTGACTATAATGGTTATGACTATAAAAAGGAGTTCTGGGAAAATGCAGATCGTCAGTATGAGGATCAGGCAGATCGGATGGCGATTCGGAAGCTTTTGCCAAAGCGGATGGAGAAGTTCGCGGATATTGGTGGGGGATATGGGCGGCTGGCGAATGAATATTTGAAACGGGCACACAAGATTTATTTGTTTGATTATTCGAAAACTGAGCTGGAGCAGGCGAAAGAGATTTATGGTGATAAGATTGAGACGAAAGCAGGGGACATTTATGATTTGCCGTTTAAGGATGGAGAACTTGACGGTTTGATGATGGTTCGCGTGACGCATCATTTGAAGGATATGAAAAAGGCGGTCGCGGAACTTTACCGGGTTTTGAAACCGGGTGGGGTGGCCGTGATTGAAGTCGCGAATAAAAGAACTTTGCCGAAGATGGCGCGATTTGTGACGGGGCGAAGTAAAGTGAATCCGTTTGATAAGAAGGTAGCAAATTATAAAGAAATTTCTAAAGACGGGTTTTATAATTATCATCCGAAATATGTGGAAGAGATTTTTGAGAAGACCGGATTTAGGTGCGAGAGGGTTTTGTCGGTATCGAATTTTCGGAGTAAGGCGCTTAAGAAGATGATTGGGACGAATCGGTTAGTAAAAATGGAAGATTCGGCGCAGAAAGCGTTGGCGCCGATTAGGTTTGCGCCGTCGATTTATTACAAATTGCGTAAGCCAGAGAATTAGTGTATAATATATAGAAGGTGGAGCCATCGTTCAACGGATAGGACCCAGACCCTCTAAGTCTGCGATGCTGGTTCGATTCCAGCTGGCTCTACCACTTTTTTTGTTATATAATAATATATATGAAGAATATTGTTGAGGTTAAAAACTTCAAAATGAGGTTCGGGAATAAGATCGTGATTTCGGACTTAAGTTTTGAAGTGAAGAAAGGGGAAATATTTGGGTTGCTCGGGTCAAATGGGTCGGGGAAGACGACGACGCTCCGGGCACTGCTTGGATTTTATAGGCCAACGGCGGGGGAGCTTTTGATCGATGGGAAGAAATATGACCCGGAAGACTCGTCGGTAGTGGTTGGTTATTTACCGGAGGAGCGGGGGCTTTATCGGAAAGAGACCGTGATTGATACGATGATCTATTTTGGTGAACTTAAGGGGCTGAAAAATCCGCGCGAGTGGTCGATGAAATACCTGAAGCGGGTGGGGCTGCTTGATAAAGTAAACGAAAAAGTGGAAAAGTTGTCGGGCGGGCAACAGCAAAAAATCCAGCTCGGGATTACGATTATGGGGAATCCGAAACTTTTGGTTTTGGATGAGCCGACGAAAGGTTTCGACCCGATGAATCGGAAACTTTTGATGGAGATTATTGATGAGCTACATCAAAAGGGAGCGGCGGTGATTTTGATTACGCATTATATGGACGAGGTGGAGAAGTTGTGCGACCGGGCGATTTTGTTGAAGGACGGTAAAGCGCGCGCGTATGGATCGATTGCGGAAATTAAAAAAGAGTTTGGCGGAAAGACGCTGGATCAAATCTTTGTAGAGATTTATGGAGGTGAAGATGAATAATATGATTGGAAAAGTAGCAAAATTCGAAATTGTACGGCAGCTTAAGAAGCCGGCGTTTTGGGCGGCGGCGATTTTGATACCGCTTTTTATCGGCGGGATTTATTTTATAAGTTTTGTGTTTGGAAGTGAAGACGTTAATATGAATCCGACGCTTGACGAGAATACGAAAATGGCGATTACGGATGAGGCGGGGATTTTGGGTCCAGAGATGGGGCAGTATATAATAAATGGTGATAAAGAATATGGAATCCAGATGGTGAAAAATGGCGAGGCGGATTTGTATTTTTACATTCCGGCGGATTTTGTAGAAAGTAAGAAAGTGGATTTTTATCATATTTCGGAAGGGCTGGATCTTTTCAATTATGATGGGAATATTATCAAGGGGATTTTGGCGCAAAATGCAGCGATGAAAGTGGCGCCAGTGGATGTGATTTCACTGATGGGGGATTTTGAAGTGGTAGATAACAAACTAGCAGCGGACGGGGAAGACGCGAATGCGCTGGGTAAAGCGGTGATCCCGATTGCGATTCTAGTAGTATTCTTTATGTTTATTGCGTTGTTTGGAAATCGGTTTTTGATGGCGACGGTGGAAGAAAAGGAAAATCGGATTTCGGAGATGATTCTGACGGCGGTTTCGTCAAAGCATTTGATTATCGGGAAAATTATTGCGATGTTGGTGCTAGGAGTAATCCAAATTGTGGTTTTAGTGGTGCCGATTTTGATTTTAGTGTTTTTAAATCGCGACAATGCAATGGTTAGCATGATACTGAATTCGATTGAGATTGATCCGGTGGCGATTACAATGAATTTGATATTGTTTGTCGCATCGGTGTTTTTGTATGCGGGAACTTGTGTGTTTGTAGGGTCGCTGGTATCGACGGCGCGAGATGCATCGTCGTTTATTGGGCCAGCGATTATTGCGATGGTGTTTCCGATGTATTTTATGCAACTTTTTATGCTGTCAGAGCCGGGAGCGATTGTATATTTCTTGACATATTTTCCTTTAAGCGCGCCGATTGCGTTGATGTTGAGAAGTAGCTTCGGGACGCTCGGGACGGTGGAGTTTACAATTGGTCTGATTGAGGTGACAATTTGCGCTGTGATTGCAATTAGACTCGCGGTAATAACTTTCCAAAAGAACGCAATTAACTTTGAAAGTTTTCGTCCAAAATTTCTGAAGAAATAAAAATTATGCTTGCAACGTTTTTAAATGTTTGATAGAATAGATACTATCGTTCGTAAAATTTCCCAAGTGCGAGGATGGGCCTCTAGGTCGTGAACGATAAGACATTAAGGAGAAAATCTGATACATGCGTATCAAACGACTCAAACGTATGGAAATACGTAAGTCAAAACAACTTAAGATAGCTCCAGCTGAATGGCAAGAGTTTATCGAAATATAAAAACAAGCCCCGTGGGGCTTGTTTTTATTCGGAGATATCTTCGCCGAGCTTGGCTTTGGCGATGCGGATGAGAAGATCTTCAAATTGTTCGCCGGTGAGATTTGTCTCCCAGGTAATAGTTTGATTATTGATGGTGATAGACCCACCTTCTCGATTGCTCCAATCAATGAGTTGACCATCGATATAAAAAGCTGGGGTGCTAGCGATATCAACGCGTTTCGCGATGCCCATGTCGAAGCTAATCTTTTTGGAGACATTTTCAGAAGCGAGATCGGAGTTGAATTTTTCGAGGTCACCTTCGCCATTTGAAACTTCGGTAAAGTATTTTTGGAAGAGAGCGGTGCGTTCAGAGGCGGAAGCATATTCCCACTCGGCCTGTTCGCTAAAGAGCTTGTCGGCGTAGGCTTTGTAATAACCTTGCAAGCCGGCGGCTTGAGCGGCGGAAGCGGCAGCGGTGCCGTTTTGATGATAACTTAAAATGAAATTACGATAGACGATGGCGAGTTTGCCATCAGCTTTCTCGATGGCGGAGTTGACGCGAGGATTGATGCTGGCGCAGCCTGGGCATTGAAAATCAGCGTATTCGAAGATCAAAACGGGAGCTTGAGGGTCGCCTTTGACATTATCGCCGATGTAACCGTTATGTTCATCAGGTTCGATAACGGAATAGAAATCATAATCGTTATAATTAGTGGCTTTATTGTTACCGTCAATGACTAGAAAACCTGCAATAATTAGAAAAGCTACGACTGCAATGATTCCGATAGCCCCAGCGACGGAAAACCCTTTGTATTTTTTCATAAAAACTCCTTTGTGATATAATGATTTTAACATGGAAATACCGAAAAGTTTAGAGGATTTCATAAAAATTATCCAGTTGACGCCGAGGTCTGTGATTAGTGAGAAAGATAGACAGAGGATTGCGGCGGTAATGAGTTTTGAAGAGCGTAGAGTGATTGATTTGATGATAGAAAAAAGTAAAATGGTTTTTGTGGGGCAGGATGAGATACTTGGGCCGCTGACTTTGGATAAACTTTATAAATCTGGTTTTAAAAATTTCCCCGTGATTAATGCAAAAGAGAAAGTGATCGGGGTGTTGAGCACGGAAGCATTAAATGACCTTTCGATTAAGAAAACTGAGAAAGCAGAAAAATATATTGATAGAAGGGTGAATTATTTACGCACGAAAGACAGTTTGAAATTTGCGGTGGAAGAAATTATACGGACGAACGGGTATTATTTTTTGGTTTTAGATAGCGTTGATCAGCTAGCAGGATTTTTTACGGTGGAGATGCTACTGGACTATCTAATTGGCTAAAAAAGTGATATAATATATGTATGAGAGTTTTTACCGATAAATTAAATGATTTTTTAGGCAAAGAAGTGGAAGTGGCGGGATGGGTTAATAGCCGTCGTGACCATGGTGGACTGATTTTTATTGATCTTCGGGATAATCATGGGATTATTCAGCTAGTGGTGACGCCAGAAAACGAGGCGGCGTTTAAACTAGCCGAGAGTGTGAGGGATGAATTTGTTTTGAGAGCGGTCGGGAAATTGCGGGAACGCGAGCCGGAGCTCGTCAACCCGAACATTCCGACGGGCAAGATTGAACTTGTGGTGTCGGATTTAGTACTTTTGAACCGCTCGGATCCGTTGCCGGTAAATACGCATGATGATGGCCTGCAATCTTCGGAAGAAATGCGGTTAAAATATCGCTACCTGGACCTGCGGCGGCCGTCGATGCAGAAACGGTTGGCGCGGCGAAGCGAGTTTTATCGGTTTATTAGAAATTATATGTATGATAACGGCTTTACCGAGGTTACGACGCCGATACTCGCTAATTCATCGCCGGAGGGGGCGCGGGATTTCTTGGTGCCATCGCGGCTGCATCCAGGGAAGTTTTATGCGTTGCCGCAAGCGCCACAACAATTTAAACAGCTTCTGATGGTAGGCGGTGTAGAAAAATATTTTCAGATTGCACCGTGTTTTCGCGATGAGGATCCACGGGCGGATCGGTTGTATGGTGATTTTTACCAGCTGGATTTTGAAATGTCTTTCGTGGAAGACGGCGAAGTGGTTCGGAAGACGATTCAGCCTTTGTATGAGAAGTTGGCGACGGAATTTGCGGGGAAGAAGTTGGTTTTGAAAAGCGAAGTGGCGAAGAAATACATTCCAGAAGGAGAGACAGTACCAAGGTTGCCATTTACGGTAGCGATGGATACTTATGGTGTTGATAAACCAGACCTTCGCTATGGAATGGAGCTGATTGATTTGACCGAGGTATTTTCGGAAACGGATTTCAAGGTGTTTAAGCAGCCATGCGTGAAGGCTTTGTGTGTGAAAGGCGGGGCGGAGCTGACGCGACGCGAGATTGATGAGTTTACGGAACAAGCGCGGAAGTTGGGTGCGGGCGGACTAGCATATATATTATATACAGCCGAGGGAGAAAAATCGCCGATTTTGAAGTTCATGAGCGAAGCGGAGATTAAAGCAGTGCGCGAGAAAACTGGCGCGAAGGAAGGCGATGCAGTGTTCTTTGGCGCGGATGAACGTGATAAAGTAAATAAAGTTCTTGGGCAACTTCGGATTTCGTTTGCGGATAAATTTGGGTTGAAAAATCCGGATGAGGTCGCGCTTTGTTGGATTGTGGACTTTCCGTTTTATGAATGGGATGAGAAGAACAAAAAATTAGATTTTGGGCACAATCCGTTTTCGATGCCGAAAGGTGGGCTAGAGGCGCTAGAAAAAGCGGAGAGTGTGGAAGAGAAGCTTGCGATTGTGGCAGACCAGTATGACATGGTGATGAACGGTTATGAAGTGGCGAGCGGTGCGGTGAGAAATTATAATCCGGAAATTATGTATAAGGTGTTTAATATTTTGGGTTATAACAATGAATACGTTGAAGCGAGATTTGGCGGGATGCTTTCGGCGTTTAAATTCGGAGCGCCACCGCATGCGGGAGCGGCGCCGGGGCTGGACCGGATTTTTATGATTTTGGAAAACGAAGAGAATATTCGTGATATTGTGGCATTTCCGAAGAATGGGAATGGTGTGGACCTGATGATGAATTCGCCGTCTGAAGTTGATCAAATACAGCTTGATGAGGCGCATCTTGCGATAATTCCGGAAGAATAAAAAATGAAGGTGGGCGAAAAAATTAAAGAATTTGTGAGAAAGCGCAAGTGGCGTGTAAAAATAAAAACTTGGGTGCTGATTATTATGTTGTTGCCGCTTTTGTTTTTGGACGCGACACTACTCAGACTAGATCATGTTAGGATGGCGGAGTTCAGAGATAACGTCTTGACCGCGGATATGGAAGAAGATGACGAAAAACTTGCGGCAGCGCTAACTGAACTGAAGGAGTTTGTGTTTTCAAATATTGTGGTGAATGTGGTGGAAGAAAATGGCGTGCAGAGAGTAACGTTCGGAACTGGGCCGTTTTATTTAGAGCATAAATATTTGAGGGATGCGACAAAAGCTTTAGAAGAAGCGGAAAATACTATAGTAGATGATAAAAATCCATATGGTAATATCTATGGTTTGGCGGGAGAGAAGTGCCGGGCGTTAGCATATCAGAACGGTTGGAGTTGGAATTCAGCAGAATATATAAATTGTATGGTGACGGAAATCCAAAAATATCCAGCGGCGGAGGACTTGCAAGATAAGCTCGTGGCGACTCTGCCGTCAACTGAACTTTATCGGCGGAATTATGCTTCACCGATATGGGCGCCAACGCTAACTGGTTTCATGATTTTGATTACTTTAATTATAATTGTTGTAATTTTGATTAGATTTCTTATCTTTATTATATTAAGGTTGTCATTATTATTCGTGTGATTTTGAGGAAAACCCCTTGACAATTATCTCTCGGGGTCATAAGATAGAATTATATTAACTTAAGGAGGAAGCTTAAATGGCTTACGAACATACCAATGGCAAGGGAGTAAAATACTACCTTCATAAATCTGAAGTAACTCTTCGTGGTGGCAAACCTCAAACCATCTATTTCTTCACTAAAGACGAAAAAGGCGGCAAGGGTACCCCATGTGATTTACCAGCAGATCGTATGGTTTGTGAAAATCCACGCAATGGTTTCTTGACCCTCAAGAAAAAATAACCAGCGCGCAAGTTAATTAGGTGCAAAGGAGCACTATAGCGATGTAGCGCTCCTTTTTGTGGTATAATTATAAGAGCGGGGTATAGCTCAGTTGGTTAGAGCATGCGTCTTATACACGCAGTGTCCTTGGTTCAAATCCAAGTACCCCGACCATGAGGTGGATGATGATAGGATTAGGTGCAAAGATTCGGAGGTTAAAGTATAAACTGAAACATGATTTTTTGACGATAGAAAATATCGTCTTTTTGGTGGCGGTGGTGATGTGTCTGACGTGGACCTATCAGTCGGTTAAAGCAATGACGCGGAATTTTGAATTGACGGAGCGGCTGAATAAAGAAAGAAAAAGTTTAGAGCTTTTGAAAGTTGAAGTGGAAGCGGCAGAGCTTGAAAACGAATATTATAAGTCGGATGAATATCAGGAGCTGTTGGCGCGGAAAAATGCAAACAAGCAGCTTCCGGGAGAGCACATGGTGTATTTGCCGGAGAATTCGGAAGAGGCAAAGAACAAACACAAAGTAGTAACAGCTGGTAAGGAAGAAAAAGAATATAGTAATTTTGAAAAATGGATGATGTATCTAATGCCGAATCATTAAATACTTATGGTATAATGGGACTATGAGAAGATTGAAGCGCGGTTTTACTTTGATTGAAGCGTCGCTTTTTTTGGCGATATCGGGGCTTCTTCTGATTGGTATTATTGCGGGGACGCAGAGTTCGATTGCGGCGCAGAGGTTTAAAGATTCGGTGCAAAATTATGTGGAGTTCTTGCGAACTGTATATTCGGAAGTGAGTAACCCGCAGAGCCCAGGAGATGGGAGAAGCGATTACGCGATTTATGGAAAACTGGTTTCGTTTGGGCAGACATATGGGTTGGATGGAACGACAAAGATTCCGGAGAGCGAACAAAGAATCTATGTTTATGATGTGGTGGGGGACAGCGCGAGTATTGGGACGGGGGCGGTGGCGGAAACTTTGAAGGCGCTAAATGCAAATGTTGTGATTGAAGATAAAGATGTGGCTGGTAAAACAGTAAGTGTGAGGTTTGCTGGTAATGTGCAAGAATACATTCCAACTTGGGGAGCGGCGATTGACGATGCTTCAAAGACGAACGGAACACCATATAAAGGTTCGATTTTGGTGGTGAGGCATCCGCGGTCGGGGACGATTACGACTTTGATAAGTGGAACTGTGATTCAAGTGAATAGAACTGTATATACTGCAAATAATACAAAGAACTTTACGACCGTGAGGAACATGTTAAAAAATAATCTAAGTAGTTTTGGGGCTGGTGAAATAAATTTTTGCGTGAATCCGAATGGTGTTAATTCAAAAGCGGATATTCGACGTAATGTGCGGCTAGTGAGTAATGCGAGAAATGCGTCGGGCGTGGATTTGATAAACCAAGATGACACGAATAATAAATGCTTATAATAACGCGGTTATGGTATAATAATAGTATGAGAATTAGGTCTTACCGCGACGGTTTTACTTTGATTGAAATATCGCTCTCGCTAGTTTTTGTGACGATTTTGGCGCTCGCAATTACGTTGATAATTAGCAATACGATCGGCGCTTATCAAAGAGGGTTGATTTTGAACCAAGTAAACACCTTGGGGATGTCGCTGGTAGATGATTTTAGGCTGGCGCTTCAGAATTCGTCTGGGAAGATGTTAACTTCGACTTGCGCAATAGTTTATAAAAATCCGGTTGAGCGAGCAAATTGCGAGGCGGATGAGGCATTTAATTTTGTGTCAGTGACAAAATACACAACAGTGAAAGTAAAAAAACGAGCGAGTACGTATAATACTTATTCGCATATTCCAATTTATGGCGCGTTTTGTACGGGCTCATATTCTTATATTTGGAATAGTGGTTATTTTGATTCGCCGGATGCAGAGTTCAGCGGGAAGAGTGACTCTTGGGCAAGATTGACGTATAAAAAAGCTGATGGGAGCGTAGAAACGATTGGTAATGATGAGCCGTTTAAACTTTTGAAGGTTAGAGATACTACGCGAGCGGTTTGCGTGGCGGCGATTAATCCAAATTATGATTCGACTGAAACCGAATCGAGGAAATATGCAATACCAGACGGTGGAATTTCATATACGTTTGATATTAGTAAAATTGGCGATGGGATGTTACTGGAAGCGCCAGAATATTTGATTTCATCTAACACGGAGGGGAATCTGACCCTTTATGAACTTTTGATTGTGAGGCCGGCTCTCAGCACGGAAGATAATAGCCTGTTTTATTCCGGTTCGTTTATTTTGGGAACGGTCGGCGGTGGGATTGATATTATGGCGAACGGAAAAACTTGTGCGACGCCGAATGATTATGAAATTGAAAACTTTGATTATTGTGCAATAAATAAATTTAATTTCGCCGTACAAGCGAGCGGGGAATAATGATATGAAAAAACTGAAAGAAAAATTTAAAAAAGGGGCAGCATCGTTTTACATTGTGGCGTTTGCGACTTTGATTTTGGTGGTGGTGGCATCGAGTTTTGCGATTGTGATTATTTCAGAAATTTCAAGGACAAGCAATGATGATTTGTCACAATCGGCTTATGATGCAGCACTGGCGGGTGTGGAAGACGCAAAACTGGCGTATGCGAACTATCGGGCGTGTCTTGAAAAACAGCCAAGTTATCCAGATGCCTTAACTGGTGGGACTAGCGTGACTTGCCAAGACATTGTTTATTATATGAAACATCCAAATTGTGACATGGTGGGGCATATGTTAGGGCGGCTTGATAAGACTGATAGCGGCGAGGTTTTGATACAAGAAACTACAACTACGGATGGCGGGTCTTCGAATAATATCAATGAGGCTTATACTTGCGTGATGATTCAAACAAGTTTGAATGATTACCGAGCGAGTCTGTCTTCGTCGAATTTATATCAAATTGTGAAAGTAAATCTTAGTAGTGGGGTGAGGGCTTCAGATATTGAGACAGTGAAAATTAGTTGGTATTCTAACCGTGAAGGTGGAATTTTTAATTTTACGAATTTCTTGTCGACGACTTATCGTGTGACTTTCCAGTCTTTGAAGTCCACAAAAGTAGCAACGCCGCCGACGATTTCGGTAGGATTAATTCAAACGGCGAACACGTTTACTTTGGAACAGTTAAATGGAAAAACTACTGATGGGCGAACGGACCGGGCAACGATGTATTTTGTGCCGACTGATAGCAGGAGCGCGGCGTCAACTTCTAGCGCGAATAATTATATTGGCCTTTTAAGCGGTTCGGTCAATAAGATAACGGCGGCGCAAATTGCAAGTACGAATGACCACATGAAGGATTTGCCATATGCGGTTTATTGTAACCCAAATGGGAGTGACGAATTTCTTTGTTCGGTAGAAATGAAGCTGCCGAAGCCGATTGGGGGTGATCGGAGTGATGAGACTTTTATGTTTGTGGTTGGGTTGCCGTATGAACAACCAGATACGGATTTTTCGCTAGAGTTTTTCTGTGCGGATGGGAATCCGTGCTCTAGCCAAACAAATACAGACGGTTCATCAACGACTTCGAATGTTGCGATGACGGATGGGGTGCAGGTGGTGATTGACTCGACGGGGCGAGCGAATGATTTGTACCGGCGGGTGGAGATGCGGCTTGAAGCGACGGATTCGACTTTTGCATATCCGATGTATGCGATACAGGTATTAGGCGGAAACAGCGGCTACACGGCGCCACTTTCAAAGAATATGACAGTGACGACGGAGCAACAAAACTGGGTAGATAATGTGCCGGCCGGTGCGGTGAATTATCAAAATAAGTTGACGGTTTATCCGATAATAAGCGGGACAGAATATCGTACCGGGAAAGCTGGCTTTACGTTTAACGTTTATGTGGATGGAAGGTTAGTGGCGGGGAATGTTAATACATATTCCAAGAATGTAGATAGTGGTTCAGAGGTGCGGATAGTGCCGAATAGTGTGGACGGTTATACATCGCCGGATGGGGCATATGAGTTTGTATTGGCTGAAGACACGACAGTGCGCCCAACTTGGACAGTGAGAAGCTATACTGTTGACGTTAACCCAGTGGTGAGTGGAGTAACTTATGCAAACGGCATGCGAGGCTTTACGTTTAATGTCTATTTGAATGGGACTTTGACGCGAGAGAACGTGTTGGATTATTATAACGAAGCGGTGCCGTATGGGACGGTGGTGAAGATAGTGCCGAAAAATAGAAGCGGGTGTTATAGCAGCACGGTGGAAAAGACGGTGACGAGTAATTTAACATTGACGCCAACCTGGCAAGGAACTTGTGTTTATACAGTGGATGTGAACCCGACGGTGCATGGTGTAAACTATCCAAGCGGGCGAGAGGGGTTTACGTTTAGTGTTTATTTAGACAATGCGATAGAAGCTAGCAACGTGACTGACTTTTATCAGTTGGTGGCGGTGGATACAAAAGTTGAGGTGATTGCAAATGAAGTTTCTGGATATACGCTGTCGATGGGCGACACAGTAATTGAGAAGTTGAAAAATACTCAAGACATCCGGCCAACTTGGACGGGGAGACCAAACAAGATTGAATATGACGCAAACGGTGGGAGCTGGGAGCCGTATGATCAGGCTTGTTATATTTCGTTGATTTCTAAATGCTATATTACGACAGCGGAGCCGTCGCGGTCTGGGTATCGGTTCTTGGGCTGGTCGACTTCGTCTTCAGCGACAACGGCGATGTATGCGCCAGGTGGGGAAGTTGAAGTGACGGGCGATATGATTCTGTATGCGGTTTGGACGATGCAAAATGAGGAAATTACGATTTTGGCGGAGTGGACAAATAATTACGATTACGACTCATACATGAAACTTTCGCAACCTGGAAGTAGTGTTTATAAAGATGCGAACTGGGGAACTACGAATATACCAGTGACATATAATGGCGTGACCTATTCTTTGATTACTGGTGCTGGTGATGGGCGCGGTAGTATTAACGGGAGATATTACGAAAAGTTTACGATTAATACGCTAGGTGGCAAAAACTATTATTATTCAATGAAGAACTGGAGCAGCTTTGGCACAATAGGTACTGATATAACTATTACGGTTTCAGGTCCATATATTGGGGAGAAGAAATTCTATTCAAGCAGTTTGCCAAGTACTTCTTGTAAGTATTGGAATGTCTTTGCGTATAAAGACGGACGGTTGTTCGAAAAGAAGACTTGCACCGATTCGATGGACTACGATTACTAAAGTTGACAAAGCAGAGCGACGGGTGTATAATGGGGAGGTTATAACCCGTCGCGGGGTAGAGCAGCCTGGTAGCTCGTTTGGCTCATAACCAAAAGGTCGTTCGTTCAAATCGAACCCCCGCCACCAAAATCAGTCTAGATTACCCCCCTAATCTAGACTGATTTTGGTTTAAGGGCTTTTATTTTTATTTGGCGAGTTGTTTGGCGGCTAATTTAATAGCATAGCTAAAACTATTGGCAACGTGTGGGGTGCTAGCGATTTCAAGGGCAGTGAGACGATGACGCACGGCGACGGCTAGTTCAGCAATCATGGCTGAGGCGTGCGGAGCCATGATGGCAGCGCCGACGATGTTGCCACTAGCGTTAGTGATGATTTTGACAAAACCGTAATTTTGATGATAGATTTTGCTAGCTGGAAGATCCTTTAGATAAACAATGGCTTTACGATATTTAGTTTTATTTTTGAGCAAAGTAGCTTCAGTTTTACCAACTACGGCGATTTCTGGCTCGGTGGCAGTGATACGGGCAAAGCCGCTATGGATAATAGGAGTTTTGGCTTTATGGGTAAGGTTGTCAGCAAGGACAGAAGCTTCATATTCGGCGCGTTCGGTTGAAGAGTTGTTGCTGGTGCAATCGCCAATGGCAAAAATGTTGCGGGCAGAGGTTTGGAAATATTTATCAACGATGATGCCGGATTTGTTAAACTTAACGCCAGCGTTTTCAAGACCGTAATTTGTGCAAGGTCGGGAACCGGTGGCGAGGACAACGCAATCAATATGGACCATTTTTTCGTGACCGTCAGTGGCGAAGACGACACGTTTGGAATTATTATCATTAGTGATTTCAACCACTTTGCAATTTTCCATGATCATAATGCCGAGTTCGCGTTCAAAATAATCCCGGAGGGAATCGCTGGTTTCGATGTCTTCCTTTGGCAAGATGCGGCTTTCGCTTTCCATGAGAATGACTTTAGTGCCGAGTTTAGCAAAGTATTCGGCGATTTCGCAACCGGTAGAGCCACCGCCAACGACGAGAATGAACTTTGGCAAGCGGCGGATTTTAATGATAGTGTCTGGGGTGTAGTAATCTACGGTATCTAAACCGACGATATGGGTAGTGTTTAACTCGGCGCCGGTGGCCAGGATGAAGAAGTCGGAAGAGATTTTTTTATTGCCGATGGCAATAGTGTTGGCATCGAGGAAATTGGCAAATCCATCTAAGCAGGTAATGCTAGCAGCTTCATAAAGTTTTTTGTTGCCAAAAGAGCTAATAACTTTGTCTTGATGCGAGGCGATGGAGGGAAAATTATAATGGAGTTCTTGGCCAACAAGTTCTGGCGAATCTTTAAGATTATAAAAATTGTGCGCAAAGTTAAGGCTGACGGCATAAGGGATGTCGCGTGTGTTCAAATTGTTGCCACCATAATTTTTGCCTTCGACAATAGCAACTTTCTTTTTCTTGTTTTTGGCAAGAATTAAAGCAGCGGTAGTGCCAGCCGGGCCACTGCCGATAATAGTGTAGTCGAAATCAAACTTTTTACCCATCTTTATATTATTGTATCACGATTTTGATAAACATAAGCAAAATCTTTATTGTATTTTTTGAGGGTTTTAATAACGAGGCGGGTGAAATCGGTGGAAGTGATAATGGCTTTGCCGTTTAAGGACTGGTCGACGGACTTAATGGTTTCATCGATGAAAATTTTGGCGGAACCTTCTGGGATGCCGAGGGCTCTAGAGTGAAGTTTTAATTCTTGGCGTAAGGATTTTGTAGTTTTTTCATCCATGATAGAAGACTCCTAAATAAATAGTGGCGAGTGAAAGTAGAATAAAGCTGATGAGAAAAACTAAACGGACGGGAAGTTTGATTTTGGCGCGAAAACGCTGGATGTCGGCGAGGTTGTGGCCAAAACGAAAAGCGCTGCGGATGAGAAAGAGAGGAAGAATAGACAGTATTATATATATGATAATAATGGCAACGTGGGGCAAGAAGTTGAAGTTGACGAAAATGCTGGCGGAGATGATGTAGAGCGGGAGAGTGAAGATGAGTTCAAAAAAACCGATAAAAGCGCCGAGAATGATGCAGTCGGAACGGTTTTTGAGCTTTTTGATGTGAGAAAGGATGCTGCTCGCGACGCGCCGAGGGATGAAAAGCGCGGTGGATTTGCCTTTGCGATAATAGAAGAAAAAGGCGAGTAAGGCTTCGATGAGAAAAATGGCGGACGCGACACAGAAGAAGATGTTAGTAGAGTGAGGAAAATGATAGAAAAATAGAAGGACAAGCGAGTAAATTAGTAGCCAAATGACGACGGTGAAAATTTCGACACCGAGAATAAAGCTGAGACTGCGATCGTCGGCCTTTTTGGCGGTAGTTTTACCAAGAGCGTAATGATAAAAAAGCGCAAAAGTGCCAGGCGTGAGCTGCATAAAAAAAGAAATAAGCATAGACAGAATTAAAATAATTACAGAGATGATGATGCTCATGTTTTAATTATAACACGATTTTTTGAAGTGGGGGGTTGCATTTTCTAAAGACTTTTGCTAGTGTCGGGGACATGAAAAAATATTTGAAATTTTTTATAATAATTTTCGCGATGGTGGTGAGCGGTTTTGTAAAGTTTGCTGGCACTAGCAGAGTGCTAGCAGAAGAATTTTTGGCAGAAGAAAGCCAAGCTTTGCCGGAGCTATATTTTAAATCGGTGAATCCTGGATATGTGATAGATGGAATAAATAATGTCGGAGAGATGTTTGAGATTGCCCGCGGTGGGGACTCCGATGACATGATTTCGCTCGCCAGCGTAACTGTGCGCTATACTAATACAAGCGGGAATGAGACGGTGATAGTTGAATTTCCCGAGAACAGTTATCTGGCTGGTGAGGTAATTCTCCTTCGTTTGGCTAGCTCGCCGGGGAGTGAGCTAGCCAATCTGACTTACAAGAAAACTTTAGCAATGAATGCAAAGTTGGAGCTTTGGCGAGGCGAAGAGGTTTTGGACACGGTTTGTTGGACTGGGAAAGATGGATGTTTGTCGACATTTTCGAAGAATACGCCGACAACTTTGGTACGAAATGTGGAGATGGGTGAGTTTGAACGTTTGGAAGAATATGAGCCGGTTTATGAAGCGGAAAATTACATCGAAGAATATGTTGAAAAACATGAAGAAAAACCCGATGAGGGGTATGGAGAGGTTGAGAGTCAGTGTCGGGGTTTGCAATTTTCGGAGATTTTGAGCTATTATGCGGAGACGCAAACGGAACAATTTGTGGAGCTTTATAACGCAGGGGCGGAACAAGTGCTTTTGGACGGTTGCCACTTGAAATATAAAAATAAATTTTATCCGCTAACTGGAATTGTAAAGCCGGAAGAGTATTTTGTAGTGATGGCGGAGGATTTTAGGTTGACGAAAAATCCAACGAACTTTAACACGTTAGAGATTGTTGATGCGGATGAGGCGGTGGTGGACGAGTTGAACTATCCGAACGGGCAAAAGAAAGGGATGGCATATGCATGGTTTGGGTATGATGAGGAGGGGGAGGAAATTTGGCAGACGACCTATGCGGTGACGCCAGGAGAGGCGAATGTTTATCAAGAATATAAGACTTGCGAAGAGGGGAAGGTGATCAACGAGGAGACGGGAAATTGTGTGAAGGTGACGGAGATAGTGGAAAAGACTTGTGCGGAAGGGCAATATTTGAATCCGTTGACGGGGCGGTGCAAAAAGATTGAGACGGAGACGGAAAAGGTTTGCCAGGAGGGATATTATTTATATGCGCCGACGGGACGGTGCCGGAAGGTGGTGGAGAATGATGGGGCAGAATATGACTTGAACGAGCAGGCGACGGCGCAGCAAGAAGAAAAATCGGCTTTTGTAGCGATTTATGCAGTACTAGGAGTAGTGGGGCTAGGCCTGGTGTATGTAATATATGAATACAGAAAGGAGGTAGGGCGGTTCTTTAAGCGGCTACTGGGGCGGAAGTAGCTTTTTGGTAAAGCCGGTCGATAATTTCGGCATAGACAGCGTTGCGAGGTTGGTCGCCATTGACGTTGACGAGAAGACCGAGGGATTTATAGTGCTGTAAAACGGGGATGGTCTTGGTGCGGAATTCGAGTAAGCGGGTGCGGAAAGTCTCAAGATCTTTATCGTCCTTGCGGTCGCCACGGTCGCCGAGAGTCTTGGCGGCTTCAAAACGGGATTCGACATCGGCTTCGGAAATATTGAGAAGGATGACGGCTTTAATTTCATGGTTGGCGGTTTTAGCAGAATTCATGACGGCGTCTTCTTCGCCGAACCAGCGGCCGATAGAAGAGAGGATAAGCGGGGAACTTGCGAGTTCTGGCTTTGCGAAATAAGGTAAGACCCATTCATAAAAAACGTCGGTGGGGATGAGGGCACCGTGGTCGGAATAGCCTTTGTGGACTTCGGTTTCTTTGGCGCGGATGATGATGCCGGAGGAAAGAAATTCGGCGCCAAGAGCTTCGGCGAGGCGAAGGCCTTGAGTGTCTTTGCCGGACATAGGGAGTCCGAAGATGTTGATTGAACCGGTGCCGAGCCAGTTTTTGATGGTTGAGATTTTCGCTTCCATGGAATCATTATAGCATAAAAAAGCCCTGGGAGGGGGTAAAGTCCCAGGGCCTGCGAGAGGGAGGTATATGTCAACGAGTGAGCCCGAAGGCTTTCTCGAATTCATCGCGAACAGCTCTGGGGAGCGGAGCTTTGCGATTGCCATCGCTCCAAGTGGCTTTGGCGACGTCATAGACGCCAGCCAGAAGCATTTGCCCCTGGGCAGTTTGAGTGGTCTTGACGGTCAAGACACTATTTCTCAGGATTCCGATGAATTTCTTGTTCTTGTAGTGAATGGTTTTCTGTCTCTTTACGATTTTTGACATAACAGATCCTCCTTTTGAAAGTACGGCCAGATTGAACTGGCGGGTTGTGGGGTTCCTGGCGAACAGAAACTAATTCCGTTCGCACGGGTTAAATTTATTATAGCACACTTTTTTGAAAATGTAAAGGCTAGTGGTTAAAATAAAACTAGCGAAGCTGGCACTCTTGCAATTTGAGCGCTAATTTTGTATAATGAGATTATGGAAATTACCGAGCGACAAAAGCAAATTTTATGTCAAATTATTGAGGAGTATGCCGAAACGGCGGCGCCGGTGGGGAGCGTGACGATGGCGAAGCTTTTTGGGGTGTCGCCGGCGACGGTGCGAGCGGAGATGGCGAGATTGGAAGCTTTGGGGTTGATTGCGCAGCCGCATACTTCGGCGGGACGAGTGCCGACGGATGCGGGTTACCGGTTTTATGTGAACAATCTAGAGATAGAGCGAGAGGTGGAGCCGAGAAACGAAGAGCGGGGAATGCACGCGCTAGAGGTGCGGGTGTCTTCGCAGTCGCGGGCGGACACGGCGATTCGGGGAGCGGTGGATGCGTTGGTGGAGCTGACGGGGAACTTGGGACTCGCGACGATTGATGGGCAGCTTTATCTTGCGGGATTGACGAGGCTTTTTACGCAACCGGAATTTGGCGATACGCGGCGGGTGCAGGCGGTGGCTCGGCTTTTGGATAATTTGGAGCCGTGGCTGCGGGAAGCGGCGCCAGGAGAAGCGTTGAATATTTTTATTGGGCACGAGAATCCGATTGGGAAAAGTTCGGAAGTGTCGCTAATTATTTCGCGGTTTAAATCGCCGTTTTCGGACCGGAGCTATATTGGGGTGCTGGGGCCGACGCGGCAAAATTATGCGCGAGTGATGGCGCTAGTGAAACATGCGGGTGAGATGTTAGAAGGGATTTTGTAAATGGAGGAGAAAATGAAAGAAGCAAAAAAAGATAAAAGTGAAGAGAAAATTGCGGAGCTAGTGAATGATTTGCAACGGACGCGGGCGGATTTTGAGAATTATCGGAAGCAGGTTGAGATGCAAAAAGAGAATGAAAAAAATGCAACGAGACTGGCGACGGTTTATAAAATTTTGCCACTCCTAGATGATTTAGATCGGGCGATGGTGACTTATGAAAAAGAGCTAGCGCCGTTGAAGAAATCTTTAGAGAAGGCGCTGAAAGAATTAGGCCTCGGTAAGATTCAGTCGGAAGCGGGGACGGAGTTTAATCCGGATTTGTTTGACGCGGTGATGGTGGAGGGCGATGGAGAAAAAGAGGTGGTGGAAGAAACGCTCCGGCCGGGGTATTATTATGGTGACCAAGTGCTGAGGGCAGCCATGGTGAAAGTGAAGAAAATTTAGAAAACCACTAGACGATTCAAAATGGTCGTGGTAAAATGGTGGTATGAGAAAAGGTCTAAAAATATTTTCTTGTAGCGCAGCGTTTTTCTTAACGCTTGTAGCGGTGGGGATGAACAAGGGGGCTTATGCTGAAGAATTGACGGTGACGGTGAATAATGGCGCGAGCGTAGCGATTACGCCATCGGTGGAAGGGGTGTTCGCATCGACAGAGGATGCTGGGAATACTTCGGCGAGTTTTAGCGTTTCGACGGATAATTATACGGGATATGACTTGAGTTTTACGACCGGAAATGAGGGGGAGCTAGCGACAAAATTGGTGAACGTGGTGACGAAAGGTGGGAATACGACGACTTACGCGCTGGGTTCGATTGGGGCAGCAATAGATGGGGCGACGTTTAATTCTGGTGCTTATAATAATATGTGGGGGATTAAGCCGAATAAATATAATTCGGTGGAAAATACGAAATATTTGCCGGTGCTTTCGACGATGTTGATTGATAATGTGAAGACCAGCGGAACGAATGATTATACGATTGCAGTGGGAATAAGAGCGGATTATGAATATCCGGCGGGGAAATATACAAACACTTTAATTTTAACAGCAGTGGCGAACCCGACGGCGTATGAGGTGCCGGTGGAATTTGCGGAAGAGACTGGGGTGGAGAGCGTGACGTTTACGCTTGCGGGCGAGGCGGAACCAGCGGTGACGATTGCGGCGACAGGTGAAAAAGCGATGCTGGTATATGGCGAAGAATATGAGATTAACGTAACACTGGAAGAGGGATTTGAGCTGGATGAGATTACGGCGACGAGTGGTGAGTTTGACGTGGCGACTAATACTTATAAGATTGAAATAACTGACGTAGCGCCGGCTTTGACGGTGAGTGGCAAAGAATCCGAATAAGCGATATCTTTACAGTTTAGCTTTTTGGTGATAAAATATAATAAATAAGTAGAAAAAGGAAATAAAATGGCTGAATATAAGTTGGCGCTTGATAAGCGTGAAGTTACTGGTAAAAAGTTGAAGGCTCTCCGGGCGGCGGGGTTGATTCCGTCGGTGATTTATGGTGGAAAAGAGCCGGTGCTTGCAGCTTCGGAATATGTGGCGACGGAAAAAGTTTTGAACTTGGCGGGTTATCATTCCCCGATTGATTTGGACGTGGCTGGAAAGAAACAACTTGCGATTGTGAAAGATGTTGCAGTTGATCCAGTGAGCCGAAGAATTATCAACATTGAATTTCAAGCGATTTCGGCGAACGAGGTGGTGGAGGCGACGACGCCGATTGTGATTGTGAACTTTGAGGCGAGCGATGCGTCGAAACTCTATCATTTTGCGATGACACAGGCGCTGGAAGAGATTGACGTGAAAGCGAAGCCGGCGGATTTGCCAAAAGAGCTTGAGATTGATGCGGGCAAGCTGGTGAATGTGGATGATAAACTTACGATTGCGGACATTGTTTTACCTGGTGGCGTTGAGCTAGCCGATAAGGAACTGGACAAAGAGCAGGTGGTGGCATCGCTTTATGACCCAGCGGCAGAAGCAGCGGCGCGTGAGGCGGAAGCGGAAGAACCGACGATGGAAGCGGCGGACGTGCCGGCTGATAATGGTTCGAAGCCGGAAGAAGAAAAGACTGAAGAATAATTATAATACTTTAGTATTTGCGATAAGCCTGTCAAGAAAAGCTTGGCGGGCTTTTTCGAGGTTGTTGTCGTTGCCGGACCAGGCGTAGAGGGCAGGGTCTTGAAGGGCGCGGGCAAAACTGAAGGTGAGTGGCCACGGAAACGGGCCGTTTTTAATAATTTTGGCGAGATTTTCGGTGGCTTGTTCAGGGGTTTGGCCGCCAGAGAGGAAGACGATGCCGGCGATTTCTTTGGGTACGTGAGACTTCAAGACCTCAGCGGTGGCACGACCGACTTCTTCTGGAGTGGACTTGGTGTGGTATCTCTTACCGGCTAGGACCATATTACATTTAATGATGCAGGCCGAGAGATTGACGCCATAGTTTTTGAGTTCTTCAACCAGTCGGTCGAGAATTTTTCCAGTAGCGGCAGCGTTTTCGTCGATGGAATAATCGCCATCATAAACAACTTCCGGTTCGACGATTGGCACAAGGCCAGCATACTGGCAGTCAAGGGCATATTCAGCCAGAATGCGACAATTTTCGGAAATGGCGTGGTCGGAAGGAATAGACTTGAGGGGGTCGAGATTGAAAGCGGCGCGCCATTTAGCGAAGCGAAGCCCCATTTCGCGATATTCGCGGAGGCGTTTGGGCAAATCTTCTAGTCCTTTAGTAAAAGTTTCGTCGGAATCTGGGAAGTTTTCGAGACCTCGGTCAACTTTAATGCCGGGCATAATGCATTTGCTAATGAGAAAATCTGGAATCCCTTCGCCGGTGTCCATAGAATCGCGGGCGGTTTCGTCGAAAAGAATGACTCCGTTTAGATAATTTTCAATATTGTTGGTCGTGAAGAAAATGTTGCGATAATCGTGGCGATTTTCGAAGGTGTCAGGGATGTTTAGTTGTTCGAATTTCTTTTTGATGGAACCACCAGATTCGTCGGCGGCGAGAATGCCTTTTTTTGATGCCATTAAGGTAGCCGCGATAAGCTCTAAACTTTCGTCGCCACCGGATTTTTGCAGAGCGTCTAGTTCATGAAGGGTTAGTGTGGAATCAAGGTTGGAGTTTTCAACGTTGAGACGGGCCATTTTGAGCGAATTTTCAACGGTTTCGCCGAGCAAAAATTTTCCAATGATAGTGGCGGCAGCGATGGAATAAGCTGATAGGTGAGTGAGTTTGTCGATGCGCTCAATGGAAATTGGCTCGACAATGTTTTTGTAGGAAAGATTGCGGTCAGAAATAAAGACGGTGCGATCGTAATCTAAATTCGCTGAAGAATCTTCAGAAAGAATAAGCTCTGCGAGGTCGATGAGGTTTGAGTGAGGAAAATTGGCGACGTTTTTGAGATATAAAATTAACTTGACTTCAGGGTGTGACGAGAGATAGGCTGTAATGTTTTCGGCAGTGGCTCTAGAGAGATGGGCAGAGCGGTCAATGTAAAGGTAGTTGGGCTCGGAGACTGGTGGTGTAAAAGCGGTATTAACTGGGACGGTGGGGACTAAATAACTGACGCTGTCCTCAGAAGTAAGGATATAGCGATATTCGGAGGCGAGAGTGCGGGAAGGGCCGGTTTCATCAAAAGTAAAATCAGAAGCGCAGATTTCGGCTTCAAGGCCGAGGTTTTTGAAGACTTCGAGGGAAACGGCGGCGCCACCGAAGCTACTATTGCGGTAAAAATAGTGATGGCTGCTGGTGTCAAAACTAAAATCGAGCCACTTGGTGCCGTTTTTGTCGGTTTCAAAAGGTTCGGTACGAGAGTCGAGGCTCAAGTATACGTCTTTTAAGATATTGCCCACGATTAAAATCATAAGTATATTATAGCACACCGAGGATGCCACGCAAGGCGTAGGCGGTGTCTTCGTGGTTGCGGACGGTGATAGTGTCGATGCCCATCTTTACGACTGGATAGTCATTGCCGCCAGGTTGGGTCATGTCGCCGAAATAGAGGATATCTTCTTTTTTGACGTTTAATTCTTCAAGAAGATGGGTCATACCGAAAACTTTATTCATCCCAGGAGTGATAGCATTAATTGAGGTTGTGCCGCCAATTTCGTAGTCGAATTCAGGAGCAAGTTCTTTACAACGGGCGACGATTTTTTCACGCTTTTTGCAATCTGGATCCCAGGCGTATTTGGCTTCGGTACCGGCCTTTTGACCGAGGGCGGAGAAGGTGACTTGGGAAAGGCGATTTTCAATGATCTCATCGCCAGGTTGCAATTTATCCTCCTCCCAGAAACCGAGCTCTTTCGCAGCTTGTTCAATGGTTTGACTAATTTTCGCGACTTGTTCGTCGGTCAGAGGGTAATTATAAACTTGTTCCCATTTTTCGCCGTTATAGCGGTAATACTGAGTGCCTTGGGCGACGAAAAGATGGAGGTGCTTTAGTTGTTCTGGAGTTGGGTTTTTGAGCCGATCGACAATTTGAATTAAAAATTGGTCGAATTTTTGGCCGGAAATCGGACAAATTTCGAAATGGTCGAGACATTTGACGAGTAAATCGGCGATGTCATCGGTGATTGGCGTTTTGGCCACGTTTAAAGTTTGGTCAATATCGAATGCTAAAACTTTTTTCATGATATAATTATATCATGAAAACTTTTATCGTGGGTAACTGGAAGTTAAACTTTAATGTGGGCGAGGCCTCGATCTATCTCCATAAATTGCAGAAAAAGTTGCCGAATTATAGGGATGTTGAGGTAGTAGTGGCGCCAAGTACGATTGCTTTGCAGCCGCTTTCTTTGCAAATTGACCGGCACAAGATGAAGCTCGCGGCACAAAATGCGTTTTATCGAGATTATGGGGCTTTTACGGGAGAGACGTCGTTTTCGCAACTTCGAGGCGTGGTGGATTATTGTATTATTGGGCATTCGGAGCGGCGGTATATCTTTGGCGAAGATGATAAAATGGTGGCGAAAAAGATGGAAGCGGCGGTGCGAAATAAGATTACGCCGATTTTGTGCATTGGGGAGACAGAAAGTGAGCGGTCGTTTGGGGAGACGGCGGATGTGATTCGGGACCAGCTGCTCGGGGGTCTTCGGGATGTGTCGGAAGAAGATATTGACAAGGTTTTGATTGCATATGAACCGGTGTGGGCGATTTCAAGCGGGAAAAACGCGAAAATTGCGTCGCCGGACGAGGTGGCTGAAGTGGTGAAACTGATTCGGAAGACCTTGGAAGAGATTTATGGCGAAAAAGTGGCGGAAAATATGCCGGTGCTTTTCGGTGGGAGCGTGAACCCGTCGAACGCAGGGGCGTATTTGACGGTGCCGGGAGTTAATGGTTTGCTTATTGGCGGGGCGAGCTTGATTTTGAGTGAATTTGCTGATATACTGGAGATAGCAAAGAGAGTGAGATCATGAATAAAAAATACATGGATTTCGTGCCGGTGACACCGAAGCTGGCGCCAGCCAAGCCAGCCAAGAAGAAGGTTGCTACTGGTGCGCGTAAAGAGGTGAGCGAGCTGGAAATCAGTGAGATGTTTGAGATGAAGCGCGAGCGAGCGCGGGCTGGTGTGACGAATACTAGTAGTGCAAAAAGAGCTAATGTGGGGGCGTTTGAAGTGCCGAAGGCGCGGTTTGTAAATACGGAGAAAGTGACGAAGCGGCCGCTGTCGAAGAATGTGTACCCGAAAAAGGTAGTAGTACCAGAGGTAGCCGAAAAGCCGTCGAAGCCGGTGACGATTATCAACAAGCCGGAAAAAGACTCGAAAATGGGGATGGTGGTGGCGATTATCATCACGATTATCCTAGGGGCGGCGGCGGGGACGGTGGCGTTTTTGCTCTTGCCGAACTAGGGAATAGAGTGTATAATATATAACATGGCGAGATTAGCTCAGATGGTTAGAGCGTCTGATTGTGGTCCAGAAGGTCACCAGTTCGATCCTGGTATCTCGCCCCAGTTTTAAAATTTGTTGCGGGTATAGTACAGTGGTTAGTATGCAAGTTTTCCAAACTTGAGATGAGAGTTCGATTCTCTCTACCCGCACCATTTTTGTTGGTTTTATGTTGTTGCTATTGACAAAAATAAGCTTGTGTGCTATAATGAGGGTATTGGTTGGATTTTGTATTGCCAAAAACCAATGTACATTTTAGAAGGGAGGCATGTAAAATGTCAAAGAAACCGTATGAGGATAGCCCGAAACCCACAATCGAGGAGCTGCAGGAGAAACTGAAGGCGATGGCCGAGGACCTGAGTAAGGCCCGCGCTGAGGCTAACAGCCTGCGCGCCAGGGCCGAGAAGGCCGAGAAGGAGCTGCAGATTCTGAAGAAGGAGTCTGCGGACGGCAGCGACAAGGTCCGCAAGGAGCGTGATGAGGCGCGCAAGGAGCGCGACGACGCCCGTGCGGAACTGAAGTCCGTAAAGGACGAGCTGACGGAAACCAGAAAGAAGCTGACGGAAGCTGAGAAGCGCGCCACTGTGGTTGCCGGTAAGGCCAAGGACGTCAAGGCGGCGAGCGCGGCGGAAGCCGGCGGCAGAGAAATCATCTCTGAATACCTGCTCCCTGAGGAGCGCACCAAAGTCGTTCGCAAGGCGGACGAGTTGATCGAGGCGAGGAAATACCTGCGCGATGTGGCCGAGACTACGGCTGAGCGTCAGGAAATCCTCGGTGCGATCCTTTGATACTACCCCATCTCTTACCCCCCGAAAAACCCAGCAGCCAGCTGGGTTTTTTCATGTTTTAGACATAAGTGCAATAAAGTGATAATGCTATTGACAAAAATGATGATGTGTGCTATAATGGAATCAGTCTGGGACGATGCGTTGAAACAGAGGCCCATTAACAACCGAATCATCTCAGGTTTCAATCAAGAAACCTGTTGATATATATGCCTATTATAGTAACTCCCCCACACATTGGGGGCGTTGCCCCCGAAAAAATTAAAAAGGAGGTAACGAATATGTTGCTGATATCGTCAATTATCGTATTTTTATGGACAGGCTTTCTGGCCGCGATAAGTGAGCATGTGCTCAATCACGGTGCAGAAGTCGAAGCGCCCTTCCTTTCCCGTACGGGTAAGAAGGGTTGGATTCAGGCGGCGGCCTTGGGGCTGGCGGTAGGGCTTTCCTGCTTCTTGGCTCCGAAAGGTGGCTGGTCGGTGCTCAGCCTCGTCTTAATAATCGCCGCGCTGGTTCACATCGCGGGGTGGTTCTTTAAGTACGCGGATGAGTGGAAGGAATGGTTCCTGTTCACGCTGATGTCGATCCCGGCGATAATCGTGCTGGCAAGTGCTGGCGCGGGTGTAGCGGAGATAGTCAAAAGCGCATTCTGGGTTTCGTTTTTCAAGACTCTGCCGGGGATTCTGTCGACGGCGTTTGGCTGGTTCTTACTGATTGCTTTGTTTTTTGCGAAGCATGAAAGCGCGGACAGCGTCAACAAGCGCAAAGTTTACGGAGTCTTAAGGTGGATCGCTCTGGGACTGGCAATTCTTTCCTTGCTCGCACAGATTATCTGGGGCGGGATTAATTGGAAAGCTATTGACTGGAACTGGGGTAAGAAGACGAACACGGAAGCTACCACGGTAGTGGAGGAACAGCCGGTAAAGACGAGCAACTGGTGGTATTTTTATAACATCAGTATGATTGCGGATGAGGATGCGAAGAATGATTATAACTTCGGTCCGAATCCGCTTGAGGAGCTCGCAACGGCGCGCGTGGCAAGCGGAGTTTTAACGCTGAAGGACATCGCGGGTAAAACCGAAGATGAACTGATTGCGCTGGTTTCGGTCGAGGAGATCGAAAAAGACTTCCGCACGAGGTTAAGTTATGATCCGGCGCTGGGCGCTGGTGATATGGCTTGGCTGGATGCCAACGTGAAAACCCGCTACCTGGGTGAGTTCTATGACGAGTGCAAAGGCGAATGGGCCTCTACGATTAATTCGGCGAAGGTTCGCTGGATGAATAATAAGACGGCTTACGCTCAAACGCTGGCGGCATTTTTCACTTTCCTGGATTCGGCTGAAAAGGTTGAAGTGGTGAAGGTGAAGAGTGGCCTCGATGACCAGATGTATATGAATCCGTACACGACGGATCATGTGCCTGACGTCATCGTCATGGAAACTCTCGACCACGATGGATACTTCTTGAAATACACCTTTAACATTAAGGGTGAGCTTAAGACGGTGTCTTATCGAATCGACTGTGGGTATCAGCCCACAAACGTGAGCAAGGTGATGAACATCCCGGCTCAGACTAATCCGAATAAGCCGACTCCGACGCCGACGGATCCTGGTAAACCTTCGGGTGGAAATCCGGATCCTGGTAAACCGTCTGGTGGAGACCCGGACCCAGGTAAGCCCTCGGGCGGTGACCCGGGCAAGCCTGGTGGCGGAGATCCGCCGAGTGACCCGCCTGATGACCCGGATGACCCGTACGATCCGCCCTACAACAAGAACCCGAATCAGGGAACTCCGGTTGGCGGAAACGATAATCCGGGGCCGGGAGGAAGCACCAATAATGGTGTAGGGGCGATGTATTCCTCGGAGGAAAACCCGAACAACTCGGTGTTTGATACCTATGAGGAATATCAGCAGGAGATGCAGGAGTTGAAGGAAGTCAACGAAGGTCAGAAGACCGGTGGCGACCCGAATACTCCGAGCTATACTCCGCCCGGAACGAATAATGGCGGTGGCACGAACGTCGATTCCAATGCCGAAAGCGGCACGGGAAACGGCGGCATTGATGCTGGTACGCCAACTCACAATACAAACGTCGACAGCAATGTCGGCGGTTCAACGTTAACATCTGACGATCCGGTTGGGACCGAGTGGGGAGGTCCCCCGGATTGATAGATACTATATAGGCATATCTCTAGCGGTGGAGCCCGTGGGCGGGACGGCCCAAGTACCTTAGCAAAAAAGTCCGGCAACTTCGGTTGCCGGGCTTCACCCAAGATTTGAGATTTGAGACGATTCGGTTGTTTTAATAGACGAATATTAACAATTCGGCTAGCAAGAAACAACTATTATATTTATTAATTTTTGAAGGAGAAATTATGAATAAAGTTTATAAAACTATTTTAAGCGCGTCGGCTGCGTTGATTGTGGCTGGTGCGACAATGGTTCCAGCGAATGTTCTCGCTTGGGGCGATTCCGCGAATGGTCGGAAAACCTATACGCTTGCGCAAATTAACGCAGGAGCACTGGGAAATACCATTACTTTTAACTCAATTACTAACGGTAAAATTGGCGATGAACGCAATTTCGTGGGTGCGAAGCTGAGCTCTTCTACTTCGACTACCTGGAATGCGGATTCTATCGCTGTGAAAGATGGCGAAACTTATACGATTCGTCTTTATGTTCACAACAACAACCCGAAAGGGACTGCGGCGATAGCGGAAAACGTGATGGCGTATTTCTCGCTTCCGACTACGGTAGCAAAAGAACAAACGATTATTGGTTATCTTAACTCTTCGAACGCAAATCCAGGCCGGATTTGGGACGAAGTAAAGTTGACTTCTAGCGAAGATTTCTATATTGAATACGTCGCGGGTTCGGCAACTTATACGAACACGAAAATGGGTTCGGTAAAAATTACGGACAACGTGATTACTTCTGCTGGTGCAACTTTGGGCTATGAAGCTTTGAATGGTAAAATCCCTGGCTGTTATGAATATGATGGTCAAGTGACGATTCAGGTTAAGGTTCATACTTCGGTGACCACGAAGCTTTCGAAGACAGTTCGGATTAAAGGCGAAAAAGGCTGGAACGAATCGGTTGACGCGAAGATTGGTGACGAAGTTGAGTACCAAATCGAGTATAAGAACTTGGCGGATGCACAAGCTAACAACGTGATGATTCGTGACATTTTGCCAACGAATATGGAATACGTTAAAGGCTCGACGATGCTTTACAACTCGAATTATCAGAGTGGCGTGAAAGTTACTGATGATACGGTTACTACGACCGGTATTAACATTGGTAGCTATGCTGCGAAGGGTAACGCTTACGTTCGCTTTACGGCGAAAGTTGTAAACAAGTCGCTCGCTTGTGGTAGCAACCAACTTGTGAACTGGGCTTCGGCTACGGTTAACTCTGGTGTGTTTAAGGATGACGCTTCGGTGATGGTGGTTCGTGACGATGAAACCTGTAAGAAGGAAGATCCAAAGGACCCAGAACCAACGCCAACCAAAATTGTTGAGACTGGTGCTGGTGAAGTTGCAGGTGCCGCACTTGGTGCGGGCGCTTTGACAACTGCGCTTGGTTACTTTATTGCTAGCCGCAAAAAGTTAATGTAATTAGACCGCTTTACGCTATTGGCGTTTGGGTGGCTTAAGAAAAATGAGCTAGACGAAAGTCTGGCTCATTTTTGTGATTTTTGAAAATGGTTATGATATAATTGGAGTATGAATCCGTCATACAATGATTCTTTTGGTAGTTTTGGTGTTTCGGGTGGGACTGGTGGTTCTGGCTCGGTGATTTCGTCGGGCGGGGATTCTGGCGAACCAGTGATGTTTGGTGGGGGAGTGGCGAAGAGGGGGAAGAAGTGGATTTGGGCGGTGATTTTGGGGGTGGCGATTGTAGCGATTATCATTGGAGTGGTGATAGCGCTAATGAATAGTCGGAACGGCGATGGCGGAACCGAGGATAGCAAGAACGCAGATTTTTACACAATCTTGAATGAAAATAAAGAGCCGATAGCTAATCTTGTTTCGGCCGTGAGGTATATTTATAGCGGAGAGGCTTCGATTGCCGATTTCGTGATTAGCTCACAAGACGAGTTGGATTTGAATGTGGCTGCTTTGAATGATGGCATTTCGGCCCTGGAGAAATTGAACGAAAGATTAGCAAGTGGGCCGGAGCTTTCTGGTACGGTTGCCGAAACGAATTTAGAGGAAAATTATGAGGGACTAAAGAATGCTGTCTTGAATGATCTCGAAAAATATCGCAGTTTCGCTACTTTAACAACGAGACTTTATCAAGTTTCACGAAATTTGTCGTCTGCGCAAGAGATTCTTTCTGGGTATGGCGTTAGTGCGACAAGTTTGGCCGAAGAGATCCAATCATATTACAATTCCAGAGCTACGTTAATTAGCAGATATAGTGAAAGCAATTGTGCAAATGCTGAAACTGTCGTTTGCAATAGTATAATGGCAGAGCTGTTGGCATTGCAAGAGAATATTGACGTGGCTAATCCTGCCATTTTTCAGGTTTATATTGCCAATGTTGGTGAGATTAACTACGGTGAGGTTGGATCGGTGATGTATTATTTTGACAATTTGTATGCAGCTATAGGAGAAGGTGACGATGCGGAACAGGATTAAGAAAATATTGTCATCATCACTTGTCGCTATTTTGGCTGCTGTAATTTCTGTTGCGGCGCCGCTTAGTGTGATGGCTAGTTCAGTTAGGGTGTCGGCGTCGCGAGATGATATTTATAATCAGTTGCTTGAGGCATCACGTATTAACGTGGTGGCGAATACTTTGAAAAAATGCATATCACACATAAAATCTAATGATTCCGCTATAAGTGCTGATGCTGTGAAAACTGGAAGCGACATCTTTGATGGCGGGTTGACTGGGCTGACTAATACAACTATTACTACGGCGTTGTGGGTTGAAGATAAGATTCAGGGTAACGGTGGGGACGATGGGGCTATTTGGTGTAAACAAGATGGTGGTGGTCAGAATATCTTGCAGTTGTTTGCTAGTTTGACTGGCCTAAATATCGCAGAGGACATGATGTGTAATGGCGGATACCACCGTTTGGTGCAAAGGGCTACGTTGTCATATGCGAGCGAGTCTAGTCTTTATTATACTTACGCTGAAGATAAAAACTGTAATAGTTTTAATGATTCCGGGGTGTATATTCGTTCAAGTGATGCAGCGGAGCAGTTTAAAAATATTTATACGAATTGGTATAATAGCAAAAAATCAGAAAACCCGTATTTGCCGACTTATGATGAATTGGGGAACTTTAATAATGTGGACGGATATTTTAACTACATTACTGATTTTAATTTGAAATGCGATGCGGATAGGGTGACTAAGAAGAATAAGACTAGCGGAACTGACTATTATAAAATTACTGAATATGATAAGACTGAGAATAAAGTTATTGCTCAAAATTATTATTATCATGTTAACAGTAATAAATCGTGGACATACTCGTTGTCGAGTGATAATACTGCTAATAGTTGTACGGGTTTGCTTAGTCGTATTTCTGCACTGCAGGTAACTGGTAATGGTATTGCGATTGCGAATCGAACTGGCGGGTATGAAAATATTATTTTGGCTGATTTGAACGATGCATGTAAAGATGCCAAGACATCTGAAGGGAACAATGGCTGGCAAGAGCTGAAGACTAAATTGCAAGAGATTGTTGATGATCCGGATTCTCCAGAAGATGCAGTTAATGATGCTAAGAAGAATATTGAAGAGATTAATAGGATTGTTAGTAGTGGTGATTATGTAGAGTCATCTGGTTCAGAAGATGATGAAGATGGGAAAGTGTACCAGTGTGTGAATATCGACGGCCTTGTGATAAATGTGGACAGCTATGACACACCAAGCACGGACCCAGGGTTTATTGACAATGTGGATAGCGGAACTATCGATGCGTGCTATAATGGTGCGGGAGTGCTGGGGTGGATTGTGTGCCCGATTACGTCAGGGTTGGCGAAAGTTGGATCGGCAGCTTATGAATGGATTGAAGAAAACTTTTTGCAAATCCGGTCGTCTATATTTACGGACGACAATAATGGCGTAAGAGAAGCTTGGGGAACTATTCGGAATATTGCGAATGTAGGTTTTATTATAATGCTTCTGATTGTGATTTTCTCACAAATTACTGGTGTTGGTATAGATAATTACGGAATTAAGCGGATTTTACCAAAGCTTATAGTTGGTGCAATTGTGATGAATTTAAGCTACATAATTTGTGAACTTGCGGTTGACGTGAGCAACATTGTTGGTAGTGGGTTAAAAAACCTTTTGAGTGCAATGGGGCCGACATTGAACGCTCCTACGTCTAGTGGTGATGCTTCTTTGACTCAGTATTTGGTGGTTGGTGGGACTGGTGTTTTGGCGGCGGCTGGAATTATGATTTTAAGCTCCGGTGGTTTGGGCGCGATTTTGACGTTGTTGATTGCTTTGTTGTCTGTTGTGATTTCGATAATAGTGCTGTTTGTCGTGCTAATTGTGCGTCAGGCTGGAGTGGTGGTTTGTGTTGTGATTGCACCAATAGCGATTTTGATGTATCTTTTACCAAATGCTGAAAAGTTTTTCAAGCGATGGCTGGATTTGATGAAAGGACTTTTGCTAGTTTATCCACTCTGTGGATTAGTGATTGGTGCGGGTGATTTCATTGGAAAAATATTTGGTAATTTGGCGGCTAGCGCGGATAGTAATTTGCAAATGGGTTTTGCGCTAAGCGCGATGGTCGTGCAAGCGGTGCCATATTTATTTATTCCTACTTTATTGAAATCTTCACTTGCGGCGATGGGGAATTTGGGAGCAAAGATTTCTGGGCTTGGGAATCGGTTGCGTGGTGGAACGGCGAAGCGAATTCAGGGTTCTAATGCGATGAAGGATTCAAAAGAACGTGCTTCGGAGTTTAGAACGCGGGTTAAAGCCGGGATTGATCGGGACGGTAAAGAGCGAAAACTTACTGGGGTCGGTAAGGCTTTGCGGGGCGGAAAGCGTGGCATGGCCAGGGCGAGAGCGCAGTATTTAAAAAACCAGGACACGAGAAATCGCGAAGATAGTTTGAACGGTATTGGATTCCAGGCAGCTGTGTTGGGCCAGCAAAAACGAGCAGAAAAGGATGAGCTAGCAGATTATATGACCTTGATTAATAATGAAACGAGGAATGGTGAGGATGAAGAAAAACTTTATTCCATGTTTGATCAGTATATGGCGGACGGAGATAAATCTGGTGCGGTGGCAGTAGCACGAATTGCGGGTCGTAGAAAGGATACGGCAGCTGGTTTCTTGAGTAAAAAAATTACTGGATATGATAGCAAGACTGGTGAGATATCAGATGTAGCAAAAGGCTATAATTCGAAAATGTTGGCTTCGGTTATGAAGGAGATAGCGACCGGTGAGAATAGTGGAATGTATCGTTCGTCTACACCTATGGGCTTTGAATTTGCTGCGCAATATAACAGGGAATATGGTAAGGATGGCGCGACGCCTGAGGCCAAGTACTCTGCGTGGCGAAGCGGGTCTGCAACTAGAACTCGCGAGGATGGTTCGACCTATGAAGAACGCAATATTGATAGGGCTTTGAATAATTATGTAACAAATAGTCAGGAGCTAGTCGGCACCAAGAATTCATCGTTAACGGAACTCAACGAGTTGATGGCATCTGGGACTATGGGTGAGGGTGAAGTTACTCGTATTCGGCAGCTCGCTAATGAGACTATTGAGAATCGTGGTAGAACTGGTGTATGGGATACTACTAAGGCCGAAAATATCTATAAACTTGCTGGGCGAGAGGCTGAATATAAAGCGATGGTTGATGGAGCAGCAGGGAGTGTGCGCGGTGAGAATGCGGTGGCTGGAGTAAATGCGGCAGGAGCTAGCTTAGATGTCAGGGCGGCAGCTGGGGCTGCTGGGGGGAATGTTGGAGCTGGAGCAACCATTGATATAAGGGGGTTGGGAGATGAGACTTTGCTCGATATTGCGACAAATCCGAATGCTTCAGCGAATGATGCGAATAGGGTTGCGGCGGAACAGGAATATTTGCGTAGAAATCCTGGATTCAATTCAGGGACTGGTTCAACTGGAGCGGGGGCTAATAACCCGCAGCCACCACAAGTTCCGCCACAAGCATAGAAAAAACGCCTCGGCTAGCGGGGCGTTTTTAGGAGGTTATTCCACGATGCTCAGTTTCAGCGTTGAGAGCTCGCTCATTTCTTTGTCCCATATCCAATTGTTGTTGGTGTTGACACAGAAATATGTGTCTGTGATTTCGGAAATATATTTTCCGTCAGGATTGGCGGGAGCTTTGCTGTCGAAATGCGCGAAGACGAACGGAACGGGCCCCCATTTGTTTGAAGTGTATTGCGGGGTAAGACATGCCCAGGTTGAATTTCTCTTTTCTCCATCGCCGTAAAAAACTTTACTGATTGTACTGCTCTTGAGGTAATCAAAGGTGTTTGGATGTTGCTTGTAATATGCCGGGTTTGTTTCGGGTTGACAAGCAGAAAACCAAAGTGGGTTTGACTTGACTGGAGCTGAGGCTGTGATGTCCCAGCCAGTTGTGAGGTTCTTAATTGTAACATTTCCGATGCAGTAGTAAACGTCGGTAGCGTTATCGACTGGGCGATAGTAGTCATCGGAACTCGGAGCATTTCCCCAACTTTTGGAGTCATCTGACGGCAATGTTTTGCCACTTCCGACTTCGTTCCAAGCGGCGGTAACATAATCCGTGTTCTTGGTGTTGATCCAAGGACTGATTTTGATGGTCGCTTCGAACTGATAGCCATTGTTGTCTTCCCATTGATAGGTCAAAGTTTGCCACTCTACCTCAACGGAGGGGGTGGGCTCTGGGGTTGGCTCTGGCTCTGGAGTTGGGGTGCTAATTACCGTGTGAACATTTGCAGGGTCAGGCAGAGTTTGCTCAGTCTGATTGGTGCCAGTTGCGTTGTCTTGACTGACGGCGCTACTTGATTTGCCGTCGCAGCCGCAGAGCGTAGTCATCAAAATCGCGAAAAGCACAATTAGGGATAGAACTTTCTTATTCATAACGTATCCTCCTAAAAATTAATGTACATAGCGGAAGCTATTATTTTAATTATAACATAAAAGCTACATGAAAGCAAGGGTCATCGTTTGGCGGATTGGAGGACGTGATCGAAAAGACAGGTGACGGTTAAGGGGCCGACGCCACCGA
>JAFSNI010000008.1 GCA_017447485.1 Candidatus Saccharimonadota bacterium | reverse complement strand
TCGCATCGAGAAAGTCCTCGACTGCTGGTTTGAGTCTGGCTCCATGCCGTTTGCCCAGCTTCATTATCCGTTTGAGAACAAGGAGAAGTTTGAGGCGAACTACCCGGCCGATTTTATCGGTGAGTATGTTGGTCAAGTCCGCGCTTGGTTCTATTATGTTCATGCCGTCAATACCGCCCTTGCCGAAGTCGGTGCTTTCGGCGAAAAAGCCAAAAATGGCGCCAAAAACGCCTATAAAAACGTTATCACGACCGGCACTCTTGCCGGTAACGACGGTCGCAAGATGAGCAAGTCCCTCGGCAATTTCACCGACCCGAACGTCCTGATGGACCAATACTCCGCCGACTCCCTCCGCTTCTTGCTCCTTTCCAGCCCAGTCCTCTCCGGAGAAGATTTCGCCCTGCTCGACAAAGACGTCTCCGATGTGAACCGGAAGCTTGCGATGCTCTGGAATGTCTACGATTTCTTCACGACCTACGCCGAAATCGACGGTATTGACAGCGAAGATCTCGAACTAAACCCGAAAAATATTCTAGACACTTGGATTGTTTCTCGCGTTTATCAACTCCGCGACGCAATCACCGAAGGTATGCACGAATACAACATTCCAAAAGCCCTTGAAGGCATGCTGCCGTTTATCGATGACCTCTCGAACTGGTTTGTTCGCCGCTCCCGCCGCCGCTTCTCTAAAAACGACGACGAGTCTGACAAACAGAGCGCCTACGCAACCCTCTACTATATATTAATGTATATATCAAAGCTCCTCGCCCCATTCACTCCATTCCTCGCCGAAGAACTTTACCAAAAAATGACCGGGAAGGATGAATCTGTTCATCTCCTGGATTGGCCAACCGCCGGCGCTATTGACACCGAAGTTCTCGAGAATATGCAAAGAACCCGTGCTATCATCACCGACGCTCTGGCTCTCCGGATGCAAAAGTCTGACACCGAAGACCAGATTAAAATTCGCCAGCCTCTCTCAAAGCTAACTTATTCTGGCGAAAAGCTCGACGCTTTCTATGAACAGATTATTGCCGACGAAGTTAATGTTAAGGAGGTTGAAAATGGCAAGGCACTCTCTCTTGACAAAACCTTGACCGAAGAATTAAAAAGGGAAGGCTTTGCCCGCGATCTCATCCGCGCCGTCCAATCTGCTCGCAAAAATGCAAAACTAAACATGGACGACCGCATTAAACTCTCACTCTCAATCGATCTTCCTGAAGGTTTCGAGGAATTGGTCAAATCTGAAGTTCTTGCCGACAGTTTTGCAAAGAACGCAAACTATGCTCACGACGAAATCGCCAAAGTAAACGGCGAAAACATTACCATCTCATTAGAGAAGATTTAACAAAAAATAAACCAACTTGAGCGAACATTGAGCGAACCCGATAATTCGAACAATTTCACAAGTCGAGTACGGAACTGAAATTCCGGCGCAGACTTGCCTGAAATTGCGAGAATTATCGGACGTGAAGCGAAGGTGAACGAAAGTGGTTTATTTTTTATTATTCCCAACCCCTGTTATTTGACAAATCTTGCAAAAATAAGCATAAAAAGTATTGACAAAATCGCCCATGTGTGCTATACTGAAAATAAGTTAAACAATAAAACAAAAAGGAAAACAAATATGGCGATCAACACCTACAAAATACCATTTCAATATTTCAATAATGAAGCTGGCACTGTCTCGCCAACAGAAATCAGCGACGAAACTGCGGAGCGGATCAAAAATAGCAGAATTGGTGCAAAAGTCTTAGGGGCTTCCACCGGACGATACTTATAACTCGCAGCCCAGTTCAAAAAACAAACAGAAAAGGAAAAAAATAAACCATGTTAGACAGCATATCAACTTTAACAGAAAGGATTACCGATGTAAGATACTTTGAACCTATCTACAATCTAGCCATTATTATTATCGGTGCCATTTAGATATCCTAACGTAAAACACCGCGAAAAATAAAAACCGAACAAACGTTCGGTTTTTTCGTAATCCATAATTTGACCAAAATAAATGCTTGTGCTAAGATGGATACAAGAAAGGTCATCAAAATATGGAACAATTTTTAATTGAGCGCGATACTCTAGTGAAAATTATAGACGCGCTTCTCTCTCAAAAATATCCGGACGAGCCTCCGGCCAATATTGACGAAATTCGCGAGGACAGCATCCGCAAGCTGGACGACCAAATCGGTACCCAAGTTTTTAGCAGCCTCAATGAAAAACAGCTTAAAGAAATCAATAATCTTCTTGATGACCAAGAAAAAGACCCTGCAGTTTTTCAAAACTTTTTCCAAAACGCCGGCGTTAACCTTGAACAAAAAATTACCGAAGCCATTCAAGGCTTTAGCCAAGAATTTTTAGGAGGTAAAGATGTCTAATCCAGAAAAATTCCCTCAAAATCCAGAAGAAACTACCAGCTCTGCGGAATCCCTAAAATATAAAGCCTACAAAGAGCGCGGCGAGAAAACCATGAGCGCAGCCGAGCGCGCTGAAAAAATGAAGCGTCGGGAAGAGATTAAGAAGCGTCTTGCAGAAATCGAAGCCCAAGAAGCCAAAAAGGCAGCAGAATCATCTGGGGCTGCGGAGCCATCCGGAACAACAGAATCGTCCGAAACGTCAGCCCCAATCGTCGCCGAAACCACCAAAAAAGCCAAGAAGAACTCGGCACTCCGCACAGTCTTCATTTCCGCGACTGCCATTGCCCTTGCTGGCGCTATCGGGCTTGGCATTGTCGGCGGTCATTTCAAGAAGACAGAATCCACGCCAACCCCAACTCCGACTTCTTCCACTTACGAAGAAATTGTCGCTACCGGCGAAGAGGACGACTTAAAGCTCAAGTATGACTACACCGAATGGGCCGACTTTGAGCACAAGTCTAGCCACAATGCCTATGGCACTGATTATTCAGATTGTTACGGTGACGACGAAAAAACCACCACCGGCTTCCTACAAAAGGCCGAAAGCATGCCAGAAGCCCTCGCCTCTTATAAGAGTATCTTCTTTGAGGACGAGCAAAAGGAACTCGGTATTTGGGACATGACCGAAAAAGAGCTTGAGGAATACATGAGTGACGAAGACAGCCCAGAGGCGGCTGCCATGCAGCAAAAACTTCTCGACGCCATCGCTGTGATTTTAAACGATAAAGAAAACACCAAGTGGGAATATAATTACGAAAACGAAGATGAAAATAGCTATTATGTGATTTGGGAAGACGCCAACTCTGACGGCACCCAAACTCCAGATGAAATGCACCTAGGTTATAGCACCGTCAAGCGCCACAACGCGCCACAAGCCAATCTCTATCGTCGCGCCAAAGACAAGGACGGCAACTGGGTCAAGGTGCTTGACTTGAACCTTTATTGTGGTTTCCAACCGAACACTCCAGCCGGCAAAAAACCAAACGTTCCGCTCATCCCAGAAGACGATCCAGGCACTGGTTTAGAAGATACTGGTTCTGAAGGCACTGGTGAAGAGGGGACTGGTTCCGAAGGCGAAGATACCGGCTCTGAAGGAACTGGCGAAGAAGGCACTGGGTCTGAAGGAACCGGCTCCGAGGGCGAGGATACTGGCACCGAGAGTGAAGGCACGGGCACCGAGAGTGAAGGCACTGGTACTGAAAGTGAGGGGACAGGCACCGAAGGCACCGGTACGGAAAGCACAGGCACTGAAAACGAAGGTACTGGCAGCGAAGAATCTCTCACTCCAAAAAGCGAAGGAGCCGAAATTATCAACGCTGGCCCAGATGTCGCCCCACTAGAACTTGATGAGACAGTTACTCCAAAAACCATATTAGAAGAGGATCAAGCCAATTTCGAAGCCATTCGTAAGCAACAAGAAGAAGATGCCGCGAAAAAGGCAGAAGCTGAACGCGTCGCCGCCGAACAGGCCGAGGCTGAAAGAAAAGCCGCTGAAGAAGCTGAAGCTCGCCGTCAGGCTGAAGAAGCTACCAGAATCGCCGCCGAGAAGGCTGATGCTGAAGCCGCCGCAAGGGAAGCCGAGGCTAAAGCTGCCGCCGATGAAGCTTTAGCTAAAGCGCAAGCTGAAGCCGAAGCCGCTCAAGCTGCGGCCGCCGAGGCGGAACGTCAAAGAGCCGACGAAGAGGCCGCTCGTGTTGCCGCTCAAAAAGAAGCTAACCGTAAAGCCGAAGAGGAACGCCAACATGCCAAAGAAATGAGCACTAATGACGAGTCTCGCGACGCTGCCGATTGGGCCGCCGGCGAATTTGATCTTGGAGGAGGAAATTAGGATGGGTGAAAGTAATTTAGCAAAAGAAAGGAAAACCATGAAAAAAATCCAGAGATATACTTTAACCCTCATCGCCACGTTCGCATCAGCGACCATTCTCGCCACCCCGACCTTTGCTTGGGGCCCCGAGCGCACCACTTACACTAACAATGACCCTGCGCCAGAGGTTACTTTTAACTCTATCACCAACAACGCCGCCATCGGCGACGAGCGCAATTTCGTCCGCGTCGCAGAACTTGGCGGTGACTCTATCCAATATGTCGATAGCCTCAAAATCGAACCGGGCAAAGAATACGAAGTTTATATTTATTACCACAACAACGCTGCCTCTAATCTTAACCCGAGCGGCAAAGGCATCGCCAACGGCGTTAAAGTTTCATCCGCCTATCCAACCGTCGTTAAAAAAGACGAAGAGGGCATGATCAGTGGCATCATCTCCGCCACTGATAGCAATCCGCCGAAAGTTTGGGATGAAGCCTACGTTACCACTGATTACGACGAAGTCACTCTGCGTTATAAAACCGGTACCGCCATCATTCACAACGCCGGCCGCGTCAACGGTTCCGTCCTCTCGACCGACCTTTTCACCGAAGCTGGCACTTATATCGGCATCAATACTCTTGATGGCCGCATCCCAGGCTGCGCCGAATATTCTGGCTACATCACCTACACACTCGTCGCTGAACGCACTGCCGCTTCACTTGAAAAACAAGTTTCGCTAGACGGCGAGAACTGGTCCGAATCTGTTAATGCCAAACCGGGCGACTACGTCACCTACAAAGTCGTTTTCAAGAACGAGGGCAACACCAACCTCACCAACGTCATCTTTAAAGACACTCACGACGCTGGCCTCGCACTCCGCTCTGGTACCACCACGATTTATGACGTCAACAACGTCTCCGGCAAGATTATCGACGACATTCTTGACCTTAGTGGCCATAACACTGGCGATGCTGCCGCTGGCGCTCTCGTCCAGGTTATCTATCAAGCCAAAGTCTCCGAGGAAGAAACTTATTGCGGCAAAACTTTGAAGAATACTATCACCGCGAGCTATAACTCCGACCAAAATCTTATGAATGACGCCAATGTCTTCGTGGTTTGCGAGGGCACTCCAGAGCCAGAGCCAACCCCAGACCCAGAACCGGATCCGGAACCTCTCCCAGAAGAAATCGTCGAAACTGGCCCGCTAGAAATCACAATGGCAGTCCTAGTGATTCTTGCCATCATCGGTGCCGGCTTCTACTTCTGGCGCACTCGTCGCACTTTGAAGAAAGTGGAAAATAAAGCCGCTGGCAAGAAATCCACCACAGAGAAAATTAGCGACCAAAAATCCGCCGCAGAAATCTCAACCAAAAACCCGTCCGCACCACAAAATCCGACTGAATCTAAAGAGAAGAACGCAAAAAATCTCAACCAAAAACCCGATGAGCACAAAAAATAAGGTTCTCACGATTATCGAAGGCCGTCCCGAGAATCAGAAAATTAGCGAAGACCTCAAAGCAGCCGCTGAAAAACGCGGCTGGGGGTTTCGCCAAATCAAATTTATCAATTCTGATAAGCTCGCCCGCTTTGACCTAGATGATCTCCCGCTCGACTACGTCATTTTCCGCAATCTCACCGGCAATAATTATGCCGAAGCCGAGCGTCTATTGTATTATCTCAAGAAACGCGGTAGCATTATCATGAACGGGGAACCGGTTGGTGCTCGCGCCGCTACTTCCGACAAACATTTTCAGCAAGGCCTTTTCTTGCTCGATGATTTCCTTAAAGATTACGCGCTCCCAACCTACGAGGCTAAAAATAAAGCAAACGTCATGTCTTATATTGATGGTAAACGCGTTTCTTTTCCCATCGTTTTGAAGTATCGTTTTGGCACTACCGGTAAAAACATCACGCTGGTTAAAAACGAAGCGGAGCTAGATAAAATTAAAGATTTTAGTAATCTCCTAATTGAACAATATATTGAACCAGAATGCGACTGGCGCGTGTTTGTGATTGGCGGTAAATCTGTTGGCATTATGCGCAAGACTGGCGACGAAAATCACCCCGAAGATTTTATTGCCTGGAGCGCTGGCCGCCACAAATTTATCGAAGAAGACCCCGAAACTATCAAAATTCTTAACAAAATTGCCATCCGCGCCGCTGAGGTTTCCGGCCTTGATTACACCGGCGTCGACATCATTAAGGATGCTAAAACTCAAAAGTTTTACATTTTAGAAACTAACTTCGCCGCCGGTTGGATGAACTTTATCCCCGTCACCAAAATCAATATCCCAGATTTTATTATTGACTGGTTTGAAGAGCAAATTCGCTCTTCCCAAAAACAATAATTTGTGATATAATACATGAAGTTAACAAAGGATTTATATGAAGAAAGCAGTTATCCTCGTTGGCGGGAAACAATATCTCGTTGAGGAAAAAGAGACCCTACGGGTGGACCTCCTCCCGGCAGGCACTAAAGAGCTCGAAACTGATGCTTTACTCGTAATTGATGGCGACAAAACCACAGTCGGCACTCCTACGGTCAAAGGCGTTAAGGTTTCAGCCAAAGTCAAAACCGCAGAAGTTAAAGGTGACAAGGTTCGCGTGATTCGCTACCATAGCAAAAAGCGTGTCCACAAGGAAACCGGTCATCGCCAAAAATATAGCGAAATCGAAATCACTAAAATCGGATAAAAATAAGCCCTTGAAAGGGCTTATTTTTTGTTATATAATTATAAGCATAATGAGTGCGAAGGTAATCTGTGTGACAAATCAAAAAGGCGGCGTTGGCAAAACCACCACAGCTGTCAATTTGAGTTATTATCTCGCCAAAGACAAATTCAAAACTTTATTAGTTGATTTTGATCCGCAGGGAAACGCGACTTCTGGCCTCGGTATCGAAAAAAATGATGCCGAACAACTTGGCACCACCATGACCGAGGTCGTTCTTGGCGTTGCCAGCATGAAAAGTTGTATCCGCGCCACTAAATATAAAAGGTTCGACCTTGCTCCTGCCACGCCCGAGCTCGCCAATGCCGAAGTTGAAATCACTAACCAGCAAAAAAAGTTCACGCGTCTCCGCGATGCGATTAATAGCGTCAAAGATGATTACGATTATGTCATTATTGACCTTCCGCCAAGTCTTAGCCTCTTGACTGTGAACGGTATGATTGCCTCAAATTATCTTCTGCTTCCAGTCCAAACCGAGTTTTACGCCCTCGAAGGTGTGGCCCAGCTTCTCGAATCCATGAAACTCGTCATGAAGCAAGCCAACCCGGGTCTTAAGCTTCTCGGCGTCGTTGCCACCATGTATGACAAACGCACCAGCCTCTCAACACAGGTTTTCAAGGAAATCAAGAAATACTTTAAAAATCTTGCTTTTGAAACCACCATCCCGAGAAATGTCCGGGTCGCCGAAGCTCCAAGTCACGGCGTTCCGGTCGGTGCTTATGACAAGTTCAGTAAAGGCGCTAAAGCCTACAAAGAGTTTACTAAAGAAGTGGAGGAAAGAACTAAATGACAGCCCTAAAAAGTGGCCTCGGCCGCGGATTTGAATCGCTAATTCCAACCGATTTAGTTGATGAAGAGTTTGACTTAACCGCCACCGAAGAAAAAGGCGAGCTAAAACAGCTTAAAATCGAAGACATCGTCCGCGACGAAGAACAGCCACGCCAAGAGTTTAGTAAAGAGGCCATTAACGCCCTCGCTGCCTCTATTAAAGAGCACGGCGTCTTGCAACCAATTGTTGTGACCAAAGAAGACGGCAAATATAAAATCGTCGCCGGCGAACGTCGTTGGCGCGCCTCCAAAATCGCTGGTCTCACTAAAATCCCTGCCATTATCAGGACGTTGGATTCCCAAAACCGCCTCGAGCTCTCCATTATCGAAAACGCCCAGCGTGAAGATTTAAACGCCATTGAGCTTGCCACCGCTTATGCTAAATTGAAGTCACAATTCAACATGGAAGTTGAGGACATTGCGAAAAAGGTAGGGAAAAGCGAAGCGTCCATCATCGGCACCATGCGCCTTTTAAATTTGCCAGACGAAGCCAAGAAAATCATGGTCAAAGAAAAACTCACGGAAGGCGTGATGCGCCCGCTCGTCTCTCAAGACGAAGCCGTTATTAAAAAGGTGCTTCCAAAAATTGTCAAAGAAGGTTGGACCGCCCGCAAAGTTGAACGTTATTTCAGCGACAACAAGAAAAAATCCAGTGCCGCGCTTTTGAAACAACGCGCCAGCCACAAAGACGAAGACGCTCTCTCAGAAAAATATGGCATTTCGGTCAAAATCTCCGGCAAATCACTTACTTTCAAATGTAAAACCGACGCTGAACTGAAAAAACTCGTCGAATCTCTGTTATAATATATTATATGAAGGATTCTGAACGTGTTAAGCGCGCGATTGAAGTTGCAACCAAGGCCCACGAAGGCCAACTCCGTAAAACCGGTGAGCCATACATTATCCATCCTTTAGCTGTCAAAAAAATTCTTGAAGAATGGGGCATGGACGAAGACACCGTGATTGCCGGTATTCTTCACGATACCGTCGAAGATACCGATTTAACTCTGAACGATATAAAAAAAGAATTTGGCGAATCTGTGGCTTTTCTCGTGGACGGCGTCACTAAACTCTCCAATGCCCGCAACGGCATGCGCGATATTGACACTTATCTTCCGGAAACCAAAGACAATTTCCTCCGTCTTATGATTGCACTTGGCGATGACATCCGTGTTTTAATCATTAAACTCGCCGACCGTCTCCATAACCTGCGCACGCTTTCCGCGCTTCCGCCAGACAAGCAGAAGAAAATTGCCAAAGAATCGCTTGAAGTTTTTGCGCCGCTCGCCGATCGCCTTAATATGGGACGCTTGCGTGTCGAGATGGCGGACCTTGCTTTCAAGTATGTCGATCCGAAGCGCTATGCCGAACTTAAAGATTTAATCGACAAGCACAATAAATCCGCCGCTCGTTCGCTTAAAAAAATCGAAGAAGAAGTTGGCGAGGCTCTCAAAAAAGAAAAAATTAAGTTTGAACTTTCTGGTCGCGTCAAATCTGTCTATTCTTTGCACAAAAAACTTGCTAAACACAATCAAAACATCAACGAAATTTATGACCTCACCGCTTTGCGCGTAATCGTCAACGACATTACTGATTGCTATTTAACGCTTGGCGTTATCCACTCGCTTTATACACCAATGGGCGGTCGCATTAAAGATTACATCGCCATCCCGAAGCAAAACGGCTATCAATCTCTTCACACTACCGTTATCACCAAAGACAAGCATGTTGTCGAATTCCAGATTCGAACTAGAGAAATGCACGAATATGCCGAACGCGGTCTCGCCGCCAGCTTCTATTATAATGAACAAAAATTGACTGAGAATTATAAAAAGGGTAAAATTGAGCACCTCCCAACTAACCTACTTTGGATTACTGAACTTCAAATGACTGCCGCCAGGCTTCGCGAAGGGAAGAAGGTCGATCTTAAAAAACTTAAGCTTAATCTTTTTGCTGATAAGATTTTCGTTTATACCCCAAAAGGCGATATTATTGACTTGCCAAAAGGCTCACTCCCGCTCGATTTTGCCTATCGTCTTCATTCCGAAATTGGTGACCATGTCATCGGCGTTAAGATTAACGGCAAGATGAGCAATTTGAACAAAAAATTAGAACAAGGCGACATCGTCGAGATTTTAACCTCTAAAAACCAGACTCCTAAAACGTCTTGGCTTGATAAAATTATCACCCCGCACGCCCGCCAAAAACTCATGCGCGCCATCAACAAAAATGGAGCCGATGGCAGGGTTTGAACCTGTGACCTGCTCGTTACGAATGAGCTGCTCTACCAACTGAGCTACATCGGCACCTATATACATTATACCATATTTTATGCTATAATCATATAATAAATAGGAGAATTCTATGCCAAAAATGGAAATTATTAAACGCCCTATTGAGCGGGTCGGCAGCGACATTAAAAAGGCCGCTTGGTCGTCAGTTATTGAGTCGCTCGCCATTCTAATTTTAGGCATTCTCTTCATTGCTTGGCCAGACATGATGGTGAAAATCATTTCCTATGTCGTCGGGATTTTCTTTATCGTAAAAGGCGCCTTCCAAATCATCAACTATTTTGTCGAAAAAGGCCAAAACGACTTCTTCAACAACGGTCTCCTCATGGGTGTCGTTTCGGCCCTCATCGGTATCGCCGCTTTAGTCATGGGCGAAGACATCGCTAACATCTTCCGCATCGTCGTCGGCATCTTTATCATCTACGAATCGCTCGTCCGCATTAACACCGCCATCAAGCTCAACGCTGCCGGCATCGGCATCTGGAAATACATCCTCCTCTTATCAGTTATCATTCTTGTTCTTGGCGTCTTCGTCACCTTCAACGACGTTACTACTGTTATCGGTTGGATGATGATTGTCTCCGGTCTAATTGGCATTATTGGCGATACTCTCTTCATTCAGCAGGTCAACAACGTCGTGGATAAACTCACCAAATAATTATGAAAGATTTTAGCGCTAGCATTAAACAAATTTATCAAGAAGAAAGGTTCATGTTTATTTTGATGATTTGGAATGCCGTCTCGGCGATTGCGCTCTTTGTCATCGGCGTCGTTAATTTAAACCCATCTGCCGCTGTTGTTAAAATTGGCTACGGCGACATCGGCGGTTATCGTAGTGGCTCTTGGGCGGACATGCTAACTTTTCCGTTGCTTGCTATTATTTTTGGCGTATTTCATAACCTTATCGCCGTCCGCATCTTCAAAAAACGCGGCGCCGGCATGACTAAATTCTTTCTCATCGCTACTACCGCCCTCATTATTTGCACCGGCATCGTATTATTAAGGCTGCTTGAAAAGGTCTAGTTTATGCGTCGCAATCTCGAAATTCCTCAAGGCAAACGCACCCCACTCTATCGCCTCCTTGAAATCCTTCCTGGTCTAATTTCTTATGGCGCAATTATTTTGCTTTTTGTCTTATCTTGGCTCGACCCAGTGCTCGGCAGTATTTATTTATTCATTATCATCGCCAGCACCCTCGTCAAGGCCATCAGCGTCGCTTACCGCACAGTTCAAGGTTACGAAGTAATTAAAAGTGCCGAGCGCGTTGATTGGCGCAGTCGCATGGAGGACTTGAGCCACCCCCACGAAGCTTTTGAGCGTCTTCGTGACGATGACAATAAAAGTTATCATTTTAACGAACACGTCGAAAATCTTAAACTAATGGCCGCCATGCGCCCAGATTATCCTAATCCCGAAAAAATCTATCATGCCGTTATCGTTACGGCCTACAACGAAGGAATTGAGATTCTCGACCCATCTATCGCCGCCATTAGCAATAACACTTTCCCGAATGACCATATTATTGTTATACTGGCCTACGAAGCCCGTGGCGGGGAAGCTATGGAAAAAACTGTCAAAGAGCTTCGCGCAAAATACAAAGACACCTTTAAAGATTTTATTTTGTCTCGGCATCCAGAAAATATCCCTGGTGAAATCGTCGGTAAAGGCCCGAACCTCACTTTTGCTGGCGAAGTGCTTTCGGAATACGTCAAGAAAAAACATCTCCCAGCCGAAAACATCATTGTTACGTCCCTTGATAGTGACAATCATATGCACAAAAAGTATCTCGACTCTGTTGCCTACGAATTTATCACGCATCCACGCCGTCAGCACTTGAGCTATCAGCCAGTTTCACTTTTCATGAACAACATTTGGGATGCTCCTGCTCCTACTCGCGTCATCGCCGTCTCCAACTCGTTTTTCAATGTCATCTCTACCATGCGTCCGCACTCGCTCCGCAACTTTGCTTCGCATTCACAACCTTTTCAGGCTCTCGAAGCTATGCATTTTTGGAGTAAACGCACCATTGTTGAAGACGGCCACCAATATTGGCGTAGCCTTTTCTTCTTCGGCGGCGACTACTCGGTTCTGCCAATTCGTATCCCGATTTATCAAGATGCCGTTGTTGACGAAACTTTTTGGAAAACTGTTAAGGCCCAATTTGTGCAGGTTCGTCGCTGGTATTATGGCGCTTCTGACGTTGCCTATGTTGGCAGCAAACTCTTTGTCAAAAAAGAACAACGCCCGGTCCCGTTCCAGCAACTTTTTCCTAAGTTCTGGCGTCTGCTTGATGGCCACGTTACGCTCGCCATCATGGCGCCACTCATTACTTTTGGCGGCTGGGTGCCAATGTTGATGAACTTTTCTTCACACGCCATGGTCGGCTACAATCTTCCAAACATCGTTAGTTGGGTCGAGACTTTTGCAATGGTCGGTCTCATCGCCACTGTTTTAATTTCTTTCCGGATGTTACCAGAACGCCCACCAAGATACCGCAAAGGGCGTAATATTCTTATGCTCTTGCAATGGATTCTGATGCCAATTACTTCTATCCTCTATCAGTCGCTCGCCGCCTACTATGCACAGACTCGCCTCATGTTCGGACTTTATATGGAAAAGTTCGATGTTACCAAAAAAGTCATTAAGAAGTAGATTTTTTGACTATGCCACTGCATAGCGCCCAGGCCACCAACGCGCCCACAAAGTTTCCCGCCGCACACAAAAGTACCGACCAATCCAACCCCATCGCCGCCCCCATCGTGATAACGTTGGCGATGGAATGCTGGAACCCGCAAAAAATAAATAGTGGCACGCCCAGCAGGATTCCTAAAGGCGAGCCTTTTTTATAAATTGCTACCGCAAGATACATAATCACCCCACAGAGTGCCGATTTTAAGAAAAATTCGCCTGAAAACTCCCAGCTCGCCATTTTATTGTTAGCCGCCATAAAAACTTCCTCATCAATTAGTCCAAAGAGCATGCCAACTAGATATCCAAAAACTAAATTCGCCACCAAAATCACAATTAGCTCAGAGAGCTTTAAGCCATCTTCAAACAAAAAGCCACATTTTCCTGTGAAAAGGTTTAATTTTAAAACGCAAACCCCCAAAAGCCCAAACGCAAACAGGAAAGGACCTAGCGGCGTGCCGATCTTTAATAAGGCATAGTCTCCCAAGCCAATCAGCAAACTGGCGCCCGCCGCAAGTCGTGCCACCCTTACATAGTTTTTTAATTTCATTTTACCTCCGTCTGACCCCAATTATACCATTTTCTCTCGGAATATGGTATAATCAAAAGAGCGGGTGATTAGCTCAGTTGGCTAGAGCGTCTCGTTTACACCGAGAAGGTCGGGGGTTCGAGCCCCTCATCACCCACCAGCCATAGAACCCCAGTACCGGGGCTTTTTTGTTACCTCTATTATTTTTCCGAAAAATCGAGAAACACTACATTTGTAGTGTTTCTCAAAAAAGCGTCCAAAATCTCTTTTTGGTTCGTGATAAAATCGGCTCACGGAGGTGAAGGAGAGATATGCTAAAAATAGTGATTTTTGATAGCGGCTATGGTGGTGAAAATTTTGCAGACCGATTGGAGTCTGAACTTCCCACCACGGAAATTATTAGAGTCATAGATTGGCGTAGCGCAGATATCATCTTAGCAAATTCTAAGCGCGCTCGTATTCTAGCCGAGAAAGCCTTGCGCCCTTTTATTGGCAAGGTTGACCTAATCATCGTCGCGAACTATCTGGTTTCGGCCACTAGTCTCAAATATTTCCGCCGCAAATACAAAGACCAAAAGTTCATTGGTTTTACACTAACGCCAAGACGCATTATTCCTGGCAGACCTACCCTCATCCTTACAACAAAAGCAATCACGAAAAATTTTGCTTATTTCAACTTCACCCACCGTTTAAGGGCTAAAACAATTTGCCTAGATCGCTGGCCTGCACTGATTGATGATGGCGAACTCACGAAAGAAAATCTTGAATCCGACCTTCAATCCGCCGTGGGTCAAATTAAAAAGTTTGTGCCAAAACAAGTTTTTCTCGCCTGCAGCCAATTCACGGAATTAAAGCCGGAGCTACGTAATTTTTTCGGCCACAATATTCGCATTGTTGACAGTTTTGAAGATACCATTGATGAAACCTACAAAGTACTTAATTTACGTGGTCGTTCTGGCAAAAAGCGTGTGTTATAATTAAAACATATGCAAATTGAACTCGGTAGTTTTTATGCTCGTCTTGGTGCCATTGGTCTCATCATGGCGCTCGGCTTTTTGCTTGGTAAACTAAAATTAATTAGCAATAAAACCAACCGCGAGCTGGCCAATTTATTGCTCACTGTTTTTATGCCGGCTTCATTATTTATGGCCTTTCCATCTAGCTACGACGAAAATTTGTTCAATCTTTTTCTTTCCGGGCTTGGCGCTGGCGCGGTTGTCATGCTAATTTTAATTATCCTTGCTAAAATCATTTTTAATAAAAGTTGGATGAAGGGGGAACTAATCAACGAATCGCAGTTTGCTTTAATTTTTAACAACGCCACCTTTCTCGGCTACCCAATCGTAGTCGGCACTTTCGGGCCAAGCGGCATCCTCGCTTATTGTGGCTTTATTATCGCTTTTAATATCGCGCTCTTCTCTTATGGCATCTGGCTTTTTGAACGCAAAATCACTCCAAAATTATTCTTAAATATTTTATTAAATCCCAACATCATCGCGGTCATCTTGGGCATGATTTTGTTCATTTTTAACTTCAACCTGCCGAATTTTATTATGGATGCCGTCGGCTATGTTGGCAATGCCACCACTCCACTCTCTTTGATTTGTATTGGCTATATGTTGTCGGAAGCCAAGTTAATAAAAGTGTTCAAAAAATGGCGCCTGATGCTCACAGCGATTATTCAGCTGGCTCTAGGCCCGCTCGTCACTTGGGGGCTTCTTTCCATTTTGCAATTCCCAGCCGAAGTTATCGCAGTCTGCACTTTAATTCAAGCTCTACCTACGGCTACTTCGCTAGGCCTTTTTGCCATTAAATATGGCGGTAACGCTACGGAGTCCTCTGAACTTGTCACTATCTCGACTATTTTCTCGATTTTTACGATGCCCCTCATGGTCTTTCTCCTTCTTTCCTCTAATCTGTGATATAATAATATATACTAATAGAAAGGATAAAGATGAAAGAGTCGAGAGAAGACGATTTACAGAAAATGAGACATACTTTAAGCCACGTGCTTGCTGCCGCGGTCACAGAGCTTTATCCTACAGCGAAATTCGGCATCGGCCCTGCTATTGATAACGGATTTTATTATGATATTGATTTTGGCGACACCAAAGTTTCCGACGCCGATCTTGGAAAAATCGAGAAAAAGATGCGCGATATCATCGCACGCAAGCTCCCAATGACCAAGCGTGTCGTCTCTAAAATGGATGCCTTGAACTGGGCGAGAGATCGCGAACAGGATTACAAGATTGAACTTATCGAAGAGCTGCCGGAAGACGCCGAGATTTCTTTTTATGATCTAGGCGACATCTTTACCGACCTCTGTAAGGGCCCGCACGTAAAAAACACTAACGAAGTCGGCGCCTTTAAGCTAGTCCGCGTAGCTGGCGCCTATTGGCGCGGCGACGAGAAAAGGGAAATGCTCACCCGTGTCTATGGCGTCGCTTTTGAGACGGACGAAGAGCTAGCTGAATACTTAAAACGTCAGGAAGAAGCTAAAGCCCGCGACCACCGCAAGCTCGGCAAGGAGCTCGACCTTTTCTGTTTCTCCGATTTAGTCGGCGCCGGCCTCCCGCTCTTCACTCCTCGTGGCACCGAGCTTCGTGAGCTGATGGCTAATTACTCTCTGAGCCTCCGCGGCCGCGAAGGATTTAAGAAGGTCTGGACCCCGCATATCACCAAAACTGACTTATATAAGACTTCTGGTCACTACGCTAAGTTTGGCGACGAGTTGTTTATGGTTCATTCCCAGGTTAACGGCGAAGATTTCGCCATGAAGCCGATGAACTGCCCGCACCATGCTCAGATTTTTGCTTCGCGCCCGCGCACTTATAAAGAGATGCCGGTGCGCTACATGGAAGCTACCACCGATTACCGCGATGAGAAGACCGGCGAGCTCGGTGGCCTGTCGCGCGTACGTTCTTTAACTCAGGACGACTCCCACGTCTTCTGTCGCAACGACCAGATTAAAGACGAAGTTAAGCGCCTGGTCGCCATTGTCAAAGAACTCTACACGACCATGGGTATGCAAAAACTCCGCGCCCGGCTCTCTTATCGTTCGGACGAAGATAAATATCTCGGCGACAAGAAACTTTGGGAAATGGCCCAGAACCAAATCAAGCAAGCCGCTATCGACAACGGCCTAGATTACTTCGAACAAGAAGGCGAAGCCGCTTTTTACGGCCCGAAGATTGATTTTATGGCTGAAGACGCTATCGGCCGCGAGCACCAACTTGCTACGATTCAGCTAGATTTCGTCCAACCGGAGCGTTTTGGTCTTGAATTTGTCAATGAAAAAGGCGAAAAAGAACGCCCAGTTATGATCCATCACGCCACGCTTGGCTCCATCGAACGCTTCCTGTCGGTCTTTATCGAACACACCGGCGGCTGGTTCCCATTCTGGTGTGCGCCGGAACAAGTTCGTATTGTCACGGTTAATGATAAAATATCTGATTATGTCAAAAAAATTACCGATATTTTAGACGGGATCGTTCTTGATAAACCTTTGAAATATAATGAATTACGTTACACTGTTGACGAATCCGCTGATTCGCTTGGCAAAAAAATCAAACGCGCCACGGATATGAAAATCCCGGCTGTCCTTGTCGTTGGTCCAAAAGACGCCGAAGAGGGGATCGTCTCCATCCGCCTTCGCGATAAAGAAGAAAAGGTCAAACTCGCCAAACTCGCCGAATATTTATGCAAACTATCATAATTCTAGGCCCGACCGGTTCCGGTAAAACTGGAGTTTCTATCGAAATCGCCAAGGCTATTGGTGGTGAGATTATTTCCGCTGATTCACGCGCTATCTACAAGGGCATGGATATCGGCACCGCAAAACCGACTAAAGAAGAAATGAACGGTATCCCTCACTGGGGTCTTGATTTGGTCGAGCCCGGCGAAAGATTCACCGTCGCCGACTGGAAAGCCTACGCTGAAAAGAAAATCGAAGAGATCAAGGCTCGTGGTAAAATCCCTATTATCGTGGGCGGCACCGGCCTCTATATTGATGCTCTAATCTACGACTATCATTTCCGCGGCCCGACTGGACAGAAAATTGGCGATATTGAACAAAAAAGTTGTTCAGACCGAACAGAGATAAAAGGCGACTATCTCATCATTGGCGTTAAATGGTCCACGGAAGAACTTCGCGAGCGCCTCAAAAAACGTATCAACGGGATGTTCTGTCCAGAACTTTACGTCGAGACTAAAAAACTTGTCTCAAAATACGGTTGGGATAGTGGTGCTATGAAAAGCGACATTTATGAATATGCTTGGAAATATCTACAGGGGGAATTGAGCCTGGAGACAGCCAAAGAACAATGTTTTTATGAAGACTATCATCTCGCCAAGCGTCAGCTTACTTGGTTTAAACGTAATCAAAATATCATTTGGCTCGAACTTGCAAAAATTTATCCATACGTGATAAAATATATACAGAATGAGCAAAGAAAATAGTACACCTATAGAAAAATTATTTGGTTCCAAAACCCGCGCTAAACTTTTAAAACTTTTTTTCGAAAATCCCGAAAAATCTTTTTACGTCCGTGAAATGACTCGCGTGATTGACGAACAGATTAATTCAGTGCGTAGGGAACTGCTCAACCTTGAAAGCATCGGCGTCATTAAAAACGAAACTTTTGACAACAAAGTTTATTATTCAGCCAACAATAAACATCCATTCGCGCGCCCGTTAGTCGACATTTTCTCCAAAAAAATCGAAAGCACTCGCGAAAAGGATATTCACGAAACTACTTGGGAAGAATATTGTCGCCCGGTTAAAAACTATCTGAAAGGCCTTGTCGTTACTAACCGTCTTCCAGGCCAAGACGGCGTCGACCTCTTAATCATCGGCAATGACAAAACCAAAAAGCTCACCCGTTGGGCTGAGGTCGTCGAGAAAAAGCAGGGAAAACCTATCAACTACGTTATTATGTCGGCAGACGATTTTACTTATCGAAAAAGCGTCAAGGACCGTTTTATAGAAGATATCCTAGAGATGGAAATTAGCGAAATCATCGACCCAGATAAAATCATTAAATAAGGAGGAACATGTTTGAAATTGAGAGTAAAAATCCAGACGAAATCGTCATTACCACTAAAAAAGGTGCGATTAAGTTCAATATCGCTACCGCTACTATCGACGCCGGGCTCGCTGTCGGTAAGATTACTGGCCCAGGCGAATTCGAGATTGGCGATGCTACTATCAGAGGCATTTTGACCGAAAGCCAAAAGACCATCTACGACGTTGAAATCGGCGGCGTTCATATCGGTATTCTTGGCAACATCGAAGAAAAACTCGACGACATTGTCGCGGACATTCTTTGTACCTCCAGTGTCCGTTCAATTCGTGAAATCGAGCCAAAGCTCATCATTGCCATGGGCAACGTCGACGCTATGGTCTCGGAATTGAAGCTGTCTGCTCGCGCCGAGAAAAAACTCAAAATCAAGAATCTTGAATCACTCCCTGCCGCTAAAGAAGTGGTGGTGTTAAGCTAATGAGAGACCCGCTCTATCTGATAATAGTAATTGTTATTATACTAGTATCTGTTATTTTGCACGAACTTTCTCATGGCGTAGTAGCTTTCTTGCTTGGCGACCGCACCGCCAAAGAGGCCGGCCGCCTCACCTTAAACCCCTTAAAACATATCGACCCATTTATGTCGATTTTAGTCCCAGTCATCCTTTATCTCTTAAACGCCCCAGTTTTTGGCGGGGCTAAACCAGTCCCCATCAATTCGCATAACTTAAAATGGCGCGAGTGGGGGTTGGCTCTTGTCGCGCTGGCGGGGCCGTTTACTAATTTTCTGCTAGCTTTCATCGCTTTTCTTATCGGGTATTTCTCCGGTATTCTTCAAAGCGTTGAGGCGGGTTTGTCTCAGTTTATTTTTGCCGAAATTATCTATATCAATCTCGGCTTTATGCTCTTCAATCTCATCCCAATCCCGCCCCTTGACGGCTCTCGTGTCCTCTATGCCATCTCGCCAGATTTCATTCGCAATTTTCTTTCCTCTGTAGAACGCTATGGCTTTATTATAGTATATATCTTGATATTCCTTTTTAGCGACATCTTTTCCAATTTGATGGCAAACGGTATGAACGGGATTTTACAATTATTCTATAATCTGATACAATAGTATTAGCCCTATCGGCAGCATGATTTTCTGAATAATCTTGTTTACGGGATTTCGTGGCTCACAACCGTGGTTGTGTCGCATAAGATTTTACCCACCTGTATATAATACGGGGAAAACAGGCCGATGGGGCCCTAAAAGGGTGGTATGAAACAAAGAATTCGTGTAGCTGGAATTATTAGAACAGAGGAGGGGATTTTAGTTTTGAAGCGAAACCGTGGCCGTTCCGAGGCACCGGTTTTTTGGGAGCTGCCAACAGGGAAAATCAAGTTTGGCGAGCAACCTGAAGAAGCCATGACGCGTTCGCTCTCAGAATATGTTGGGCTTACCGCCAGCTCAATCAAAATTAGAGACGTAATTACGTTTTTGGCTCTTGAAGGCTCAAATCGCCTCAGTAATCTCTATATCATCTATGAAGTCGGTATTTCAGACACCGATACAAGGCCCACTCCCCGCGATCGCTACACTAGCTATAAATATATCAAAGACTTCACTACCGCAAACATTCACCTGAACGAGGCTAGCCTCTCTGTTTTTGAAATTATCGAGGGTAAAGTTATTTCTAATCGGGTTTCCTCACGAGACACCGCCTCTGCCGCCACTGTCTATGTGGACGGTGCTTCTCGCGGCAATCCAGGGCCTTCTGGCATTGGCTGCTATATTGTTGGCGTGGACGGTCAAGTCCTGGAGCGGTCGGGTCGTTTTATCGGCTTCGCCACCTCTAGAGTAGCCGAATATTATGCCATGAAAAACGGCATCGAGCACGCCCTTGAACTTGGCCTTAAATCTGCCCATTTTATCTCTGATAGTCTGATGGTAGTCAACCAATTAAACGGTATCTTTACGGTCAAAAACCAAGACATTTTGCCAATTTATCGAGAGATCCAAAAGAAAATTGAGCTTTTTGACTCAATCTCTTTTACGCACGTTTCGCGTAGCCAAAATTCCATTGCCGACCGCGAAGCCAATCTTGCGATTGACCGTATCTTACAGAGGTAACAGACGTGCTGGCATTGACTTTTAAGCAATAGTGTGATATAATAAAAGGATATGGACAAAACAGCGGAAAAACTAGGTCTAGAGATTGTCGGCTCGACTGAATTTGTCGAAGTTGCTGGGGTTAAAAACATTCCGGCTAAAATTGACACCGGCGCCGACAGCTCGTCTATCTGGGCCTCTGATATCGATATGGAAGAAGATGGCACTCTTATTTTTTCGCTTTTTGATAAACAATCGCCTTTCTATACTGGGAACCGCTTAAAAACCACCGATTATAAAGCTAAAGACATCCGCTCGTCTAATGGCAATAAACAGATTCGTTATCGCGTCATGTTGCCAATAAAACTTAATAATAAAACTTTTACAGCAGCTTTTACTCTAGCAAATCGCTCCAAAAACCATTTCCCAGTTTTAATTGGCCGCCGCGCACTTGAAGGTAATTTTCTTGTAGATGTCAGGAAAATGTCCGTCCCCCGTAAAGTCCCCCACAGCTCAACGCATCTCAACCAGGAGTTGCAAGAAAACCCCTATGAGTTTCATCAAAAATATGTTAAATAATATACTGGAGAAAACAAATGAAAATTGCTATTTTATCCAATGGGCCAGGAAATTATTCCACCAAACGCCTTGTTGAAGAGGCCAAGAACCGTGGCCACGACGTCCGGGTTATTAAGTATAAAAATTGTTATCTTTCGCTCGACGATAAACACCCAGATGTTTACTATGATGGCGAAAAGCTTGAAAAATTTGATGCAATTTTGCCGCGCATTTCTAATAACATGACGCGTTACGGTTGTGCCGTGGTGCGTCAGTTCGAAATGCAGGGTGTTTGGACTTCCGCCACCTCTGTGGCCATCACGCGCGCTCGCGATAAACTGCGCGCCGCCCAAATTCTCGCTAAATATGACGTCGATACGCCAAAAACTCTAGTTTCGCGCAACACGTCCGATATCGATGATCTTCTGGAACAGATTGGTCTCCCAGTTATTATCAAGCTCGCAACCGGCACGCACGGCAATGGTGTTATTTTGGCTGACACTCGGAAAGCCGCCAAGTCTGCTCTTCAAGCCTTCTATCTTTATAACGAGGATGGTACTAACATTTTACTCCAAGAGTTCATTAAAGAATCCGCTGGCACCGACATCCGTGCCTTTGTAGTAGGAAATAAGGTTGTTGCCTCTATGGAGCGAGCCTCTCTAGACGATGATTTTCGCTCCAATCTCCATCAAGGTGGTCAGGGCACTCCTATTAAACTTACTGTCGAAGAAAAGAAAATCGCCCTGAAGGCTGCTCGTGCTATGGGGCTTCACGTTTGCGGCGTCGATCTCATGCGCTCTTCGCGCGGGCCACTAGTGCTCGAAGTCAATGCCTCGCCGGGCTTTGGCATCGAAAAAGTTACTGGCAAAGACGTTGCCTCTAAGATTATTGAATACATCGAGGGCAATGCCCCGCGCCGTAACGATAGAGACAGGGTGGGGGCCTAATATATGAAGAAAATTTTACTCATCGTTGGTAGCGACGACGGCGCCAAATATGAGCCTCTTATTCAGTCGCTCTCCGATGAAAAAACCGCAATTTCCACCTGCTCATACCGAAACCTTTCTTTTTACATCGATGGGAATAATACTGCTATCACTCTGTTTTCTACCGGAGAAGATATTAAAGAGTTCTCTAAGGTTATCGTCCTTGCGACATCCGCCTTTCATCGCCAAAATTATATCTTTAGCGCACTAGCTTGTTATTGCCGCCGATATGGCGTCACCATGTTAGACGACAGTTTTTCCAATACAGACGGCAAATTGTATGCCTTGTGGCGCTTTTGGGAATCTAAAATCCCAGTTGCCAAAACGGTGTTCGGACCAGTTGGGTTTATGGTTCAAAAATTAGACGCGCTCGGACTGCCGTGCATTCTTAAATCAGTACAGGGAACCAAAGGTCGAGACAACTATTTAATTCACTCAGAATCGGAACTACGCCAAATCATAGAACAAAATCCAGACACGCGCTTTGTTTTACAAAATTTTATACCTAACGAGGGCGATTGGCGCATCGTGCTGGTTAATTTTGAACCTAAGTTAGCTATTTATCGCTCTTCTCGTGGTAAAGATTTTAGAAACAATACTTCGCTTGGCGGTGAAGCCACTTTGGTGCCACTTGACCAGGTTTCTCCGCAGATTCTCCAATTGGCTATTTCCGCCACAAAATCTCTAGATATTAAGATTGCCGGCGCTGATATATTGGCGGAAAAAGGCACGGGCGATTTAACGGTGCTTGAAGTCAATCGCACGCCACAACTCATTTCGGGCTCATTCATTGATGCCAAAATTGATGTGCTTAAAAAACTTATTCAATATTAATAATTATCTGCGTCTAGTCCACTCATGATATAAAGTACATTAATGTGTTCAGCGCCACTTAGCGTGCGCAAATGACTGTCTGGAGATTTGGCGCGCCGATAATTTATCAAATATGGCGAATCTTTTTTGAATCCTTTACAAATCTTGCTAATCGCCGCCCTTATCTCTGGATAGTCCAATCCCGTCATATTACAACAAACTAAAAATTCAATTGCAGCATCTAGTGAAATCGTCTCAATGTTATCCCTGACTACCGCAGCGTCTTTTTCGATTAACTTTCTCAAGATTTTTAGATTCGGCGATTCTAGCAAATTCTTCTTATAGAAGCTCGACTCGCATAGTACGATGTGTGTACATAAATAAGACATTAGTGTTGGGTCGCAGGTTTTTGTATCTAGTCTTAGCGCCCATTCCGACAGTTCTCGGATTACATTTTTACCTCTCGGGAAGAGCTCTTCGGTTAGATAAATTACATTAACCGCCCACGTCGACAGTATTCTCAAGGCTTCTTCGTCTCGCATTAAATCGTCTGCTAACTTGTATAGGCTATCTTGCGGATAAAGTTCCAAAAAATTCGTTCTTGTATCGAAATTATATTCTGCCAAAAGATGATGCACTCTAAAAAGCGTTGCCTCTACTCCATAAACGCCGTCGTATTTCTCGAAAAACGGTTTCCGAAGAATATAATTACTAACCTTTGAAAAATCATTATTATTTAATACCTCAGCTAAATTGTCGCTAGGCCGGTTATCTGCCAGATATCTATCAAAATCGTGGGTTTTAAAATAATTTTTCATTCTGGTTGCAAAATGAAACTTTTTTTCCGGGCCGAGCTCTTCAAAATGTTGATAATAATAATCTTTTACCGTCATACTAAAAGTATATCATATCTATCTGTTGTATGATATAATATATGGGAGCCAAAAAGGCAATCGCTTGGTTTCCAAGAGGAAAGTCCGGGCAACATAGGGCAAGGTAGTCGCTAACGGCGACCGTCCGCAAGGATAGGGAAAGTACCACAGAAACTTATACCGCCCCCGTTCGCGGGAGTAAGGGTGAAAAGAGTGGGGTAAGAGCCCACAGCGCACTGTAGCGATACGGCGCGGAGGCAAACCCTACCTGTTGCAAGGAGTGCTATTAGCCTCTGCCCGAGGACGCACGCTCACCGCTCGAATACTATAGCAATGTAGTATCTAGATAGATGATTGCCACTTTCATTCGTGGGAGTACAGAACCCGGCTTATCAATGGCTCATATCAAAAAACCACCCGAAAGGGTGGATTTTTGATCAGAAGCTTATTTCTCGGCTCGCGCCTTTGGGCTCTCAACCAGCCCTTTCTTCTTCAAAGTCCTGAGCGCAGAAGTCGAAATATTGCATTTCACTTTTTGACCGTTAATGATCAAAGTGCGCTTCGAAACATTTGGCTTGAACACCTTGCGTGTGTGTCTCTGGGAGAACGACACGTTGTGGCCATACATCTTGCCTTTTCCGGTAACTTCACAAATCGCCATCTTATTTCTCCTTCACTGCGTTAACAATTGCCTTAAATGCTTCAGGATTATTCACTGCAAGATCAGCTAAAACTTTGCGATCGAGGTTAATGTTTTTCGTCTTCATCCCAGCAATTAGCTGCGAGTAGGAAAGGCCAAGCTCTCTCGAGGCGTTGTTGATGCGTGTAATCCAAAGCGCCCGGAGATCGCGTTTTTTGTTACGACGATCGCGGTAGCTATATCGAAGGGCCTTAATTACGCCCTGATTTGCAAGTCGGAAGCTCCGAGTGCGGGCATGCTGCATCCCCTTCGCAGCTTTCAAAATTTTCTTATGTCGAGCCATTGCGGCTACACCACGTTTCACTCTCATGATTAAACCCCTAATGCAGTCTTAATGTTTTTCTTAATTTTGCCATTGATTGCTGCAGCAGTTTTCATGTTGCGCTTCCTGGCCTTAGATTTTTTTGCGAGAATGTGATTCCCGAAAGCCCGCTCGCGCGTAATCTTACCAGAACCGGTAATCTTAATCCGCTTCGCGGTGCCTTTATGCGTCTTTAGTTTTGGCATAGGTTTTCCTTTAGTTTAAAATTATTATTCAAGGTACAACCAGGAGACCGTGGAAGTAGGAAATTACTTCTTCCGAATCTGCACTGATAGATTCCGTCCGTTAAATTGTGCTTTACCTTCAGCCACGGCGTCTTCCCCCATCATGCCAACGACTTTATCGAGTAGCTCTTGACCGATTTCTTTATGAGTCATCTCTCGTCCCCGAAAGACAATCATAATTTTTACGCGGTCGCCATCTTCAATAAAGCTACGCATTTTTCGGACTTTAATGTTAAGGTCGTTCTCTGAAATCTTAAGGCCAATTTTCATCTGTTTTAGCTCTGACTGCTTTTCACGAGCCTTCTTTCGATTTTTAGCCTCTTCTTTCATCTTTTGATACTGGTATTTACCCCAGTCAATGATTTTAACGACCGGCGGATTGGCACTAGCGGCAATCTCCACTAAGTCCACTCCCTGTTCCTTCGCCAGAAGCTGCGCCTCACGACTTGACATGATGCCAAGCTGCTCGCCGCTCGGACCTATAACGCGAACCTCCGGATAACGAATTTCTCCATTTATTCGGGTGCGTGATGTAGTTTTTATGGTAGTCCTTTCTTCTCTTGAATTAACCTGTAAACATTATACCTCATCTTTTTCGATATGTCAACGCCTCGGCTAGGTGCTTTGCCAAGATAATTTCCGCCCCTTCTAGGTCTGCGATGGTCTGGGCCACTTTGATAGTTTTAAAATAAGCCCTCGCCGAGAGGTTTAATTTTTCCGAAGCCTCGCCTAGCAATTTTTCGGCCGCCGGCTCCATTTTAAGGAGCTTTGAAACTTGAAAGGAGGAAAGGGAAGCGTTATAAATTCCGTCTTGACCAAAGCGGGCCTTTTGTCGCCCCAACGCCCCTGTTATAGTATTTTTTACAACATTATGCTCCTCTGTAGATTCGACGACCGGTTTCATTAAGTCTTCGTTACCAACTTTCTCAACACTGACATACATATCAATCCTATCAAACAACGGTCCCGAGAGTTTTTTCTGATAATTTTGGATTTGGTTTTCTGAACACTTGCACTCATGCGCGGGGTCTCCCAGATAGCCACACGGGCAAGGATTCATCGTCGCAATTAGCATAAAATCTGCCGGATACACATTCTTGCGGTTAGCCCTCGAAATCGAAATCTTTTTATCTTCTAGGGGCTGCCTCAACGCCTCTAAAACCGGTCTTTGAAACTCTGGTATTTCATCCAGGAATAATACACCTTTGTGCGCTAGCGAAATTTCACCTGGCGTCGCCCCGGTTCCTCCACCGATAATAGAGGTTGTACTTGCCGTGTGGTGTGGGCTTCTAAATGGGCGCGTCTCAACCACTTCGTCCGTCGCCATGCCGGCGATCGAGTAGATTTTTGTGATGTCAATCTTTTCCTCCGCCGTTAAATCCGGCAGTAAATTCGCCGCTGCTTTTGCGAGCAAAGTTTTTCCCGCCCCTGGCGGCCCTGAAATCAGGATGTTATGATGTCCTGCAATCGCAATTTCCATTGCGCGTTTAGCGATTTTTTGTCCACGGATGTGGTCTAAAAATGGCCCAGAAACCGCTTTTTTGGCCGTTCTCGGCGGTTTTAAATCCAAATTAGTCTCGCATACGTCACCTTGCTGTTTTAACTGCAAAAATAAATCTTGCAGATTTCTCACCCCGAAAATCGTTACTCCTTTCACCATCGCCGCTTGTTGCAAGTTTTGGAGGGGCACATAAACCTCCTTAAAACCGCGCAACTTGGCCGTCTCCACGATATTAATTATGCCCCTAACCGGACGGAGCTCGCCGTTTAGGGATAGCTCCCCGACAAACAGCTTGTCCAGAACGTCCATTTTTAGAAGCTGGCCAGACAGCATGAGAACTGACAACGCTATTGGCAAATCCAGGTGTGAACCATCTTTTTCTAGATCGGCCGGCGCGAGACTAATCGTGACCTTCTTGTCCGGAAAACTAAAACCCGAGTTCACGATTGCGCTTCGAACGCGCTCTCGCGCCTCATTGATAGTTTTATTTGCCATGCCCACAATATTAAACGCGGGAAGCCCGCGATTCATGTCCCCCTCGACTTCTACCATTTTGCCGTCGAAGCCATACGGTATTGCTGAATATATTTTGCTTATCATGCGCCCTCTTTAGCACAGGTTAAAAATCTTTTCAACCCCCCACCTACTTTTCCTGTGGAAAACTCGCCGAAAAATATACAAAAATTGTTCAAAAAATATATTGACATTAGCATTTTTGGGCGCTATAATAGAGATAGCTTTTGAATAAAAAAATTATTCAAAAGGTAAAAACAAAAATATAGCCAAAATAACTCCACACTCTACTTAGAAAGCCGGTTTTCCTCGCAGTTACCGGCTTTCTTCTTGTCTTTGGATAAAAATTATGTTAAAATTAAACCAGTTGGGGCTGACAAAGCTTAGACGGACTATTAACAGTTACGAGGCATACCGATTAAATACCGTAAGTATTAATAAGTGCTAAAAACACGAAAACTGCGCATGTTGCATACATGCCAGCTTATGCCTAAATTCTAGGCTGGTTTGCGTTTGAGGTTCCGTAGAACGTAAATTATCATACAACGGGAATAAGGCCGTGCGGGCGGCGCCGCACAGCTCGAAAAATCAGCCACGGCAATCGTCAGTTTAGTCTTTTGCAGCTGACGATATTTGCTAAAATGAAACAGAAGACTATGTATGTAGAATCGTAACCACGTGATAGCTCGGACCCGGAGGCAGTATCCGGCAGCTCCACCAGCAAAGTAACATTCAGCGCCCACCAGGGCGTATTTTGTTGTAAGATTTACAACAAAATGAACAAAAAAGTAGAACAGGGAAGCAATAGATAAAATGTTGTAAAAAATACATCAAAAATCCTGAACAAATCTATTGATTTTTTATAATTCTTGTGTTAACATGAAAACAGTCGAGATGACTAAAACAAAAACATAAAACAAACAAGAGTGGCTATGAAAAAAGTCAAAAAAAGAATTAAGAAACCATAGAATTTGGCGGGCGAAAAGGTAATTTCTAGCCATAAATTACAAATAGGAATTACCTAGAGCTCCGCTAAAAACGTTGAGCGCGTTGGAAATCTTCCGTTAGTACATTAGAAAAACATAAACCAGAACGAAAGAAATACCAGCAAGGATCCATGCTTCACCTAGCGTGAAGCGGTCAAAAAGGGAAGCGTAGGGGTTGTGGCAAATAGTTAAGTTTTAAGTGGCCAGATAACCCCCGCCTCTCCCATAAAAATCTTGGGGGTTTGAACTATCTATGCTATAATCATGTTAATGAAGCATAATCGTTTTATCATTAGTATCAGCATCATCGGACTCGCAGTTTTAATGTTGATGTTGAACTTTACTTCTCCGACAGAAATTGGCCCCGTCGGTGTTTTATTATTTTTTACAACATTATATGTGTTCATTTTCGGAATCTTGACGCTCGCTATGCAGGCGTTTTTTTACTTCACTATGAAAAAGCCTGCGCTCAGTCATAAGGAATACCTCTACTCCGCCGTCCTGGCGTTTGGCCCTATTATGCTGTTGATGGCTCGATCTTTTGGCGCCATCAATCTTTGGACGATTGTACTAATCATCCTGTTTTTGTCTTTAGCGGAATTTTTAGTGTACAAAAGAATCTAAAGTGTGATAAAATAAGCATATGGATTATGGCGAGAAACAGCATTTTGAAGACCCGAGGGATAATCTCAATTTAGAGAATTGGGGCGCGGAACGCGACACTCGCAATATCGGCAACAGAGTGGTTGCTTCTAGCGAAGCCGTAAAAACTCTAACTGAATCGCCTGCCGAAGAGCTAGGACAAATCGTTGACCTTACCCCGCCTCCGATTATAGAACTAGAAAACACCCCAGCCCGCCAAGAGACGCCCTATAATTCTGAAAAGCTTAAGACCGTTCTCGGTGATAAGTTCACTGCCAGTGCTATGGCTGAAATTCATCGTGCCGAAAATGAGCTCAGCCAGACTGGTAACATCAGTGATTTTTACGATGAAATTAGTGAAATGTCTAAAATCGCAACGGAGAATTGGGCGGCATGAGCGACAAATCGTGGGTAATTATTTTAATGGTCATAGTAGCTATTATCCTGATAGCATCGGTCATCTCGGCTTCGCGCGTCTCTAAACTTCGTAAAGCCAAAAAATACGAGCGTAGCCTCAGAATGACGTCTCTCCTGATTCACCTCCCACCTTCCACGGATGACATTGAGGCCAGTGGGCGCGACAAGCGCGATATCGCGAATGAAGTCATTTCTAAAGCGCAAGTCACCTATTCTATCTTGGCTTCGACCCTGACCAAAGGCTTCAAGACTCGCCTCTATGGTCAGCGTCATTTCTCCTTTGAGATTATCGCCAAAGACGGTTTTATCAGGTACTATGCAATCGTCCCAGCTTCCCTGAAAGAAACTGTTAAGCAAGCGATTCAGTCCGCTTATCCAGCGGCGCGCATTGAGGAAAAGAAAGAAGAAAACATTTTCGCCCCTAACGGCAAGTTAGATTCCATTGCGGGGGCTGAATTAACCTTAAATAAAGAGTTTTACCTGCCGATTTCCACCTACGAAGATAACAAACGTGATGCTTCTATGGCTATCTTAAACGCACTCTCTAGTGTTGGTAAAAATGAAGGCGCAGCTGTACAAATTTTGTTTCGCCCTGCACAAAAAAACTGGTTTGCGCCCGCCAAAGAATACATTGAAAACGTCAGCAAGGGCAATAAAACTAAAACCGTGGGGGCGGGCGTTGGCCAATTCGCTCTCGATGTACTCAAGGCCCCGTTTGAAGTCCCCGAAGAACATGAAAGGCATGAGGTTACAACGCAAATTTCTAGTGTTAAACAAGACGAAATCACCGCTATCACCAACAAAATGCGCTACCCAGGTTTTGAGACCTTGATTAGGGTGATAGCCAGCTCCGACACGAAACCACGCTCAGATGCGCTCCTAGGCGGTGTTATTAGCGCTTTTTCCCAGTTCAACTCCCCAGAGTTTAATGGTTTTAAGGTTAATATGTTTAAAAACCCCAAAAAGCTTGCAGTTGACTATACTTTCCGATTTTTCCCCTTAAAAACCCGAACAAATATTTTAAACAGTGTTGAGCTAGCTAGCATTTTCCACCTGCCAGACCAGAACGCCATCCCAAGCTCTCAAGTGGAACGCCAGTTGGTTAAGCAGGTAGATGGTCCAGCTAAACTAGCTACCGAAGGAGTTTTTCTCGGCACAAATGAATATAGAGGGAATAAAAAACCGATTTATCTCTCTGACGATGATCGTCGTCGCCATATGTACGTTATTGGTCAAACCGGTATGGGTAAATCTGTCTTTCTTGAAAATATCGCTTTTCAAGATATGTGTGACGGGCGCGGCTTTGCTTTTATTGACCCGCACGGCGACGCCGTTGAAGCTCTCTTAAAACGCGTTCCGGAAGAGAGAATCGATGACGTTATCTATTTCGACCCTGCCGATATTGAACATCCAGTCGGCATGAATATGTTCGAATTTACCTCTGAAGACCAAAAAGATTTCATCGTCCAAGAGGGAATTAGCATGCTCCAGTCGCTCTTTGATCCCAATAACCAGGGCTTTTTTGGTCCTCGCGGTCAGCACATGTTCCGAAATGCCGCGCTTCTCTTGATGGCAGACCCCAAAGGTGCCACTTTCATTGATATCCCGCAGTGTTTCACCGACCCCGAATTCGTCAAGTCTAAACTTAAATATGTCACCGATAAAGCCGTTTATGACTATTGGACTAAAGAATTTCCAGCCTCCCAAAAATCCAGCGACGCCGGCGAAGTCATCACCTGGTTTGCTAGTAAATGGGGCCCATTCCTCTCTAACACTATCATGCGAAACACCCTTGGCCAGGTTAAATCCGGCTTCAACATTCGCGAAATCATGGACAACAAGAAGATTTTCCTCGTTAACCTCTCTAAAGGCCGCCTCGGTGACATCAATGCTAATCTCCTCGGTATGATTTTTGTGATGAAATTCCAACAGGCCGCCATGTCTCGTCAGGATATTCCAGAGGAAGAGCGTAAAGATTTCTGCCTCTACGTTGACGAGTTTCAGAACTTCGCCACTGACTCCTTTGAGTCTATCTTAAGCGAGGCCCGTAAATATCGCCTCAATCTCATCGTTGCCAATCAGTTTATGACTCAGCTCACCGATAAAATCAGGGAAGCCCTTCTCGGTAACGTCGGCACCATCATCTGTGGTCGCGTCGGGGTTACGGATGCCGACTTGATGGTCAAGGCTTTCACTCCAACCTTCACTGCCGAAGACCTCACCAAAACCCCGAATCACGCCGCCGTTGCCAAAGTCATGATGTTCGGTATGCCGTCGAGCGCCTTTACTATTAGCCTCCCAGCCCCTATGGGTGAGCCAAACAATAATCTCATGGAGTCGCTTAAAGTTTATTCCGCCACTAAATATGCTAAAACTCGCGCCGAGGTAGAACGTGAAATTAATGCCCGCTGGAACGCCACAAAAACCGCCACAAGCACCGTATCTACCGAACCCGGTATAGGTGACGGCTCTGCCCCAAACGCCTCGCCTGCAGGCCAAAATTCTGCTCAGGGAGGGTTTTTGGACGGCTGGTTGAATCGAAAGTAGTATGCTATAATATCTTTTATGCAAGAAGGCCAAGATTGGATTTATTCTGATATTGTTAAGGACCACTTTTTGAACCCGCGCAACTATCTGATGGGCGACGAATCTAACTTTGATTATGACGTCTCTGGCATCGTCGGCAACCCTATCTGTGGTGACCAAATGAAGATGTTCTTAAAGATTGATCCTAAAACTGATAAAATCACCGATCTTCGCTGGAAAACCTACGGCTGCGCTTCGGCAATCGCTTCGACTTCCGCCCTGTCCGAGCTCGCCAAGGGCAAAACTCTCGATGAAGCTCTTAGTATCACCGCCGAAGACATAGATGATTATCTTGGCAAACTTCCTAAACATAAATTCCACTGTTCAATTTTAGGTCACGACGCTTTAAGAGAAGCTATTAATAAATACCGTAGCACTAGCTAGCTAGCATCGGTATTGTGCTCATCTGTTGCAATCTATTGACTATATCTGGCAATACTCGCATCACGGCATCAACGTCTTGCATCGTGTTATCTAATCCAAAAGAGAACCTAATCGAGGAGTGTGCCACTTCGGCGTCGCCAGTTTTAGCCATCAACACATGGGAAGGTTTAATGTCTCCTGCCGCACAGGCAGACCCTGTCGAGACTATAATGCCTTCAGCGTCAAGATAAAGTTGAATCGACTCTCCTTCTGCCGCCCTGAAAGAAACGTTTAAGATATTTGGCAGGGAAGCACCAGGTGTTAAGTCGGTATTTAGCGAACTGCCAGGCACTTCTGCTAAAATTCGTTCTGCTAGAACATCTCTGAGCTTCCTTATCTCCGTATCATATCTTTTCCAACTTTCTTCATTTAAAATCTTCTCTAGTGCTGCCCCAAATCCAATAATCCCTACCGTATTATAAGTCCCGCCTCGCCGTTTCTTCTCTTGGTTTCCTCCCACCATCAAAGGCTTAAACGGCACGCCATCTCTCACATAAAGCGCTCCCACCCCCATCGGCCCGCCAATCTTATGCGCGCTAAATGTCGCATAGTCCAATTTTAACGCCTTCACATCAATCGGTATTTTGCCTAGAGCCTGCGTTAAGTCCGAATGCAGATACGCTCCCTCTTCTACTCTCGGCATCTTAAGAATTTCACCGATTTCATTATTCACTAACATATAAGAATACAATTTTGGTTGTCCCTCTCCGCCATATATTTCGGCCGCCTTAATCAGCGAATGATGCTCAAGCGGCGAAGTCTCAATTTTGCAACCCTCAAAAGTCCGAATAACAGTATTATTACTTTCTGTCGCACCAGAGGTAAAAATAATTTCCTCCGGCTTGGCATTGATCAATTTCGCCAGCAAATTACGCGTATGTTCAATCTGATTCATAGCTAAGTGCCCAGGGGTATGTAGCGCAGAGGCATTTGCAAAGAATTGCTCCTCCGCTTTATGCATCGCCGTCCGCACTTCTGGCAAAACTGGCGCCGTCGCAGCGTAATCTAGATATATCATAGTCAGATTATACCACAGATTCCTATCTTGAAATAATCTAAAAAATGGTGTATACTAGAGAGGTATATTTAAGAAGAGGTATTATTATGGCCAAAGAAGCCTATGATTCGTCTGAAATTCGTGTTCTGGAAGGGTTGGAGCCTGTTCGTTTGCGGCCGGGTATGTATATTGGCTCGACCGGCTATGACGGTCTTCACCACTTAATTAAGGAAATTGCTGATAACTCTATCGATGAGGCTATCGCTGGTTTTGCCAATAAAATCGATATTACCATCTTAAAAGATGGCGGCGTTCGCGTCGACGATAATGGTCGCGGTATCCCTGTTGATATTCACCCAAAAACTAAAAAGTCCACCCTTGAGACAGTCTTGACCGTGCTTCACGCCGGTGGTAAGTTTGGTGACGGTGGCTATAAGGTTTCTTCTGGTCTTCACGGCGTCGGTTCCTCTGTTGTGAATGCCCTTTCTACCCATATGATAGCTGAGGTCTATCGAGATGGCAAGACTCATCACATTGAATTTGACACCGGCAAGCCGACTATGGACTTAAAAGTCACGAAAGGCTCTCCGCGCGAACATGGTACCTCTATTACTTTCTATCCAGATCCGACTATCTTCAAGGAAACTACCACTTTTGATTATGATTGGGCTTCTAACTACGCTCGCCATCAAGCCTACCTCACTAAAGGCATTTTAATCACCGTTAAAGATGAGCGGACCGGCAACGAAGAGTCTTTTTACTTTGAAGGCGGCATTAAGAGCTATGTTAAGCGCTTAAATCAGGGCAAGGAACTTCTTTCTGAAGATATTTTCTATGTTGACAAGCAAGTCGGCGAAGTCGGCGTTGAGGTCGCTTTACAATATAATGATACCTTCGCTGAAATTATGAAACCGTTTGCGAACAACGTTCTCACCCCTGATGGCGGCATGCACGTAGTTGGCTTTAGAACGGGCCTAAACCGCACAGTGAATGATTATGCTCGGAAAAACGGCCTCTTGAAAGAAAAAGAAGATAATCTTACCGGTGACGACATCAAAGAAGGCCTTACCGCCGTCATTTTGGTTAAACTCCCAGACCCACAGTTTGAAGGTCAAACCAAGAACAAACTTGGCAACCCAGAGATCCGCGGTATTGTCGATAAAATTATCACTGAATATTTCGGTTACTATCTTGAAGAGAATCCGCAAATTGCCAAGAAAATCGTCGGAAAAGCGACCCTTGCTGCCCGCGCTAGAAAAGCTGCCCGCGCCGCTCGCGACAATGTTATTAGAAAAGGTGCTTTCGAGGGCCTAAATCTCCCATCTAAACTTGCCGACTGTTCAAGTCGTACCGCTGAAGATTGTGAGCTTTTCATCGTAGAGGGTAACTCCGCTGCCGGTTCCGCCAAGGAAGGTCGCGATTCGAAAATCCAGGCCATCTTGCCACTCCGTGGTAAAGTCTTGAACACCGAGCGCGCCCGTCTCGACAAAATGCTCGCGAATGCGGAGCTTGTTTCTCTAATTAAGGGACTTGGTGTCGGAATTGGTGACCAATTTAATATCGACGGTCTCCGCTATCACAAAATCGTTTTCATGACCGATGCCGATGTCGATGGTTCTCATATCTCGACCCTGCTTCTGACTTTCTTCTTCCGCTACATGCCAGAGGTAATTAAGGCCGGCCACGTCTATCTTGCGAAGCCGCCCCTCTTTGGCCTTATTAAGGGGACCGGCAACGGCCGTAAAATCGATTATATTTATGACGAACAAGCTCTCGAGGAGACTTTGACGAAGAAGATTGAAGAAAGAAAAGCTGCCGGGGTTAATATCGACCCAGAGGCCGAACGCTTCAAACAAGCCGGCTACACCGCTCAACAGCGCTTTAAAGGTCTTGGCGAGATGGACGCCTCTCAGCTCTGGGAAACCACCATGAACCCAGAAAATCGTATTTTGATTCGCGTAAACATCGAGGATGCCGAAAAAGCTGACGCTATTTTCAGCAAACTCATGGGTGACCAAGCTGAACTTCGCAAAAACTTTATTCAGGCTCGCGCCGCCAGCGTCGACCTTGACGATTTGGACTTTTAAGGAGGAACTATGGAAGAAGAGAACAAAAAACCAGAAAATATCGCCGAGAATGGCATTGAACTTCGCACCGTCGAAAACACCATGGAAGATTACTTTTTGCGTTATTCGCTCTCGGTTATCGTTGATCGCGCCCTCCCTGATGTTCGTGATGGTTTAAAGCCAGTTAACCGCCGTATCTTATATGCTATGAACAAAAACGGTTGGAAGGCTCCGCACGCAACCGTCAAGTCTGCCCGTATCGTTGGTGAAGTCATGGGTAAATACCACCCGCACGGTGATTCTTCAATCTACGAAGCTATGGTAAACCTCGCGCAACCTTGGAAAATGCGTTATACTCTCGTCGAAGGCCAGGGTAACTTTGGCTCAATGGACGGCGATGAAGCCGCAGCTTCCCGTTACACCGAGGCTCGTCTTGATAAGGTCGGCGCCGAGCTCCTTGCCGATATCGAAAAGGAAACCGTTGATTTTCGCGATAACTTCGATGGCACTGAGAAAGAGCCATCAGTTCTTCCGTCTGCAGTTCCGAATATTCTCTTAAACGGACAGATGGGTATTGCTGTCGGTATGGCAACTAACATCCCACCGCATAACCTTGGCGAACTTGTTGATGCTACTGTCGCCCAAATTGATAATCCGGACATTACGCTTGAAGGGTTGATGAAATATGTTAAGGGTCCAGATTTCCCGACCGGCGCCGAAGTTTATGGCGGCGCGCCGATGAAGCAGGCTTATGCAACTGGTAAAGGTTCGGTCGTGATTCGCGCCGTAACGAACATTGAGGAACGCAAAAACGGTCGTTATAATATCGTCATTACCGAAGTTCCATATGGCATGAGCAAGGAAGATTTTATTGACAAGGTTCGTGACCTCGTGCTCGCGAAAAAACTCGACCACATCGCCGATGCTCGCGATGAGTCCGCTCGTGGTAAGGTTCGCGTGGTTGTTGAGCTGAAAAAAGATGCTTTCCCGAAGAAAATCTTGAACCAACTCTACAAACTCACTCCGCTCCAGACTTCTTTCCATTATAATATGCTCGCGCTGGTCGATGGCATTCAGCCTCGCATTCTCGGGCTCAAAGAGATTTTAGCCGAGTTTATTAAACACCGCCAAAAGGTTATCCGTCGCCGCACCGAGTTCGATTTAAGAAAGGCTAAAGAACGCGCCCACATCCTTGAGGGGTTGAAAATTGCTCTCGATAACATCGACGAGGTGATTAAAGTCATCCGCTCCTCTTATGACGATGCTGACAAACAACTCATGTCTCGCTTCGGCCTCTCTGAAATCCAGGCGAACGCCATCCTCCAGATGCAACTTCGCCGCCTCCAAGGGCTAGAGCGCGATAAAATCGAAGATGAATTGAGACAACTCCACGAGCTAATCAAGAAACTTGAGGCAATTCTCGCCGATGAAAAAGAAGTTCTCCGCGTAGTTAAAGAAGAACTCCTCGCCATGAAAGAAAAATATGACGATCC
>JAFSNI010000007.1 GCA_017447485.1 Candidatus Saccharimonadota bacterium | reverse complement strand
GCAAGGATTTCATCAGCGAGTTTCTTTTCATCCCAAAAATCATATTCCAGTGCCGACCAAATAATTTCTGAAACGCCGGACTGTTTGGTCAAAATTAAAGCGTCGCCATGGTGGGCGGCTTCAAGTGCAGTAAGGCCAAATGGCTCGGAGATTGAACTCATGACGAAAATGTCCGAGATTGAATAAATATCGCGAAGTTTTTTGCCGCGAATAAAACCAGTAAAAATGACGTTTTTAGCAATGCCGAGCTCCGCAGCAAGCGAAATTAACTCATTCCTCTCTTCGCCGTCGCCCGCAAAAACAAAGACCAATTTATTATCTTTAGAAATGGCACGCGCCGCAGCATGCATTAAATTGTGTAAGCCTTTCTGGACCGTGAAGCGCCCAACCGTAGAAACAATAGTGTATCCCTCGGATTTTAGTTTCAAGAGATATTTGTAAGTTTCTTCTTTGAAACGATAGTCAGAACTTTCATAGTTTTCATCTAGAGAATTATAAACTACTTCGATTTTATTAAGCGGGATGCGATATTTTTCATGGATGACGCGCTTAGTAATTTCTGACACGGCAATAATTCGATCGGCCATCATCAGACCTTCATATTCAATTTCGTGAATCAAGGGATTTCCACGATGCATACCAGCACGATCATACTCGGTAGCATGAACGTGGGCAATAAGTGGAATATGATAGTGCTCTTTAGCGCGCATACCAGCTTCAAAGGTCAGCCAATCGTGGGCGTGCACAACTTCTGGTTTTGACGTTACGAGATATTCGTCAACAAAATCACAATAAGTTTTTTGAACATCGCGAATTGAAATCAAATTGTTTGCGGTCGGGATGATTTTTTCGAGTAGTTTCATCGATTCATACGCGCCACCGCCATAGCGATAAATCGGGTCAAGTTCTGTAGCGGACAGAATTTGCATGAAATTAGCATTTTGATGTTCGGCCTTGTAAGGGAGCACGAAATCGATTTTAACGCCCTCGCGAGACAATGCGCGCGCCATGTTTAAACAAGCTACGCCTAGCCCGCCACTATTGTGCGGAGGAAGTTCCCAGCCAAGCATTAGTATTTTCATCTATTTTATTTTAACACGTTTTATGATAAAATGGTAGCAGAACTTTTTGAAGGGGTGTAGCTCAGTTGGTAGAGCAACGGTCTCCAAAACCGTGTGTCGCGAGTTCAAGTCTTGCCACCCCTGCCACAATCTGGACGGCGTCCAGTTTTTTGTTAATTATTGACCCTGTGATGGGCGGTTGGAGAAGAGGCATCGAGTTTTTTGAAACTATAACCGTTGGCGAGCCCCCACTGGATGATGCGTTCGACTGCCGCGACCGAGAAGCCTTTAATATCATGCTGCAACACTACAGAACTTCCGTCAGGATAAACCCGATTGATAACATTATAATATACAGTGGTGGAGTCCGTAGTGCCGCCAGCGTCACCAGAAGTAATGTTCCAGTCAAAGTAGGTGAATCCGCGGGCAGTGACTTCATCGGCTAATTTCGTCATAATGCGCTGGCCGCCATCGTAACGGGCGCTGACGGTGTTTGAGCTGCCGCCAGGAAAACGCATTAGATATGAGGTGTAACCAGTAATATTCTTCACGCGCTCTTGGATTTTATAAAGATCTGCGAAAAAGTTGTCAACACTAGTATAAAGGTAGGCATAATTATGGGAAAAAGTGTGGAGGCCAATGGCGTGGCCTTCGTTATACTCGCGCGCGATTAGAGAGTCGTCGCCGGCGCCGGTTACAAAGAAAGTGGCTTTAACGCCGTATTTTTTCAGAATATCGAGCAACTCTGCGGTGTAAGCACCGGGGCCGTCATCAAAAGTTAAATAAATAACGCCCCGGCTTTTCGGAGTTACGGAAACAATGCGCGTTGCCGTTCCAATATTGCCGGCGGCATCTGTGGCGGTGTAGGAAATTAGGTAGCTTGCGGGAGCAGAGGTATTAACGTGGCCAGAAACTACGACGTCAATTTCGGTGCCATTATCAGTAGCGGTGGCGCCGGGGTCTTCAAACGTAGAGCCTTCTGTGAGTGTTACTGTGGCCTCCCCATTCAAAATAACTTCCGGAGCGACAAGGTCAAGCTCTGATATAGGATGTTCTGAATTTGACAAGGCGATAAACCTGCCTAGGCAAGCTGTGATAATAGCAACAAACAGGAAACAACCGGCGATAGCTGCAGCTAGTTTTGGATTGAAAACTTTTTTTGACGACTTTTCTGTCATTTAGTTTGATTATACCACGAAAAAAGTTGCATTTACGAGGGTTTTTGTGATACAATGAGATTATTATGGAAGGTAAGAAATCTAAACCGCGCGCATTACTGGTTTTCGGTGCGCCCTGCAGTGGCAAGACCACATTTAGTGAAAAGTTTGCAAAAAGGTTCGACTTGGCGTATTTTAATTTTGATGAAATACGCGAAGAGCATCGTTTAACTCGGAAAATGATGCTCTTGATTATTGAGCTTTTGACGCGCACTGGTAAAACTCTGGTGATTGAAGGCGGTTTGGGCACTGAAAAAGAGCGGGCGGAAATCCGTAATGTGTTGCGAGCGTCTGGCTATGAGCCGGCTCTGATTTGGATTCAGACTGACATTGCGACTATTCGCTTGAGAATGAAAATGCGCTATAAGTCTGTCTCAAAGGCGCGCGATGTTTATGATGCCGCTGTGGAAGGTATGGAAGCGCCGTCTGAAATTGAAAAACCAATCATCTTGTCCGGAAAACACACTTTTGATACTCAAACTCGGCATGTGTTGGCCGGGCTAGCTGATACTGAACAGAAATAATGATTATCCAAGATAAAGAGTTTGGCGAAGTAATTGTTCGCAAAAATTCGCTGATGCGTGGCGGAGTGAGGTTTACGGTTTCTACTTCTGGAAGGTTGGCGATGAGCGTGCCGACTTATACTTCTGAATTTTTGGCGAAGAGGTTTTTAAATAGTAATCGCGAGGCAATTCGCACGAAACTGCCAATTAGGAATCCAGACGAACAAAGAGCGCGCGACTATCAAAAAAAGATTTTAATAAAAAAAGCCAAGGAATATCTGCCATATCGACTAGAATATTATGCGAAGCTTTATGGATATTCTTATGAGAAATGTCGTTTGACTCATGCCGGCACACGTTGGGGGAGTTGCTCTTCAAATCGCACGATTTCGCTTAATATCGGACTGATGAAAGTGCCAGAAGTTTTACGCGATTACGTAATCTTGCACGAGTTGGCGCATCTAAACCATATGGACCATTCAAAAGATTTTTGGGCAGAAGTGAGTTTGCATGATAAAAATTATAAAATCCACGAGAAAAAACTAAAAATGTTTAGCCCTGGATTGTAACGGTAGTGCCAAAGCCAACGCGAGATTTTACTTTGACGTGTTCAGAAGATAAAAGCTCGCAAGTAGTTTTACTGAGCGTAGTGCCATTGTCGGCAACGATGATTTTACCAGGGCGCACCGTAATAGTAATCCGGCCACCGCGACTACGCGAAACGGCGCTTTTAAGGCTTTTTTCTAAATCTTTTTCAACCCGAGTTTTTTCGCCAATCGTGAGCGTAGTGTCCGGAAAATCAATATCCAGCGAAATACCGAGCTTTTTCACGATCGGCAGATATTTTAGATAGATTTTATTGATAGTGTCTGCAATGCGTTCCATTTAAAAAAATTATACCACAAAAAATAAATGGTTATGTTATAATGGAACAAAGGAGGTGAGGTGGAGCTCAAGAAATCCATTGATGCGCGTAAAATCGTGGCTTTGGCATACTTGATTTTGATGTCGATTTATCTTGCGATTGGTTTTACGCCAGCGCCAGTAGAGGCCGTGAATTATGATATTGCGACCGAGATTTTAATTCCGTCGATTAGCTTGGCTTCAGACGTCACCGCTCTAAAGCTCCGCGACGGCAATCTTGATACACCGAACACGATTGTGGGGAGTTTTTCTTACGCTAAAAATAAAACTTTTCTAGTAGGGCATTCTAGTACGGTTTTTCAGAATTTGCATGAAGTAAAAGTGGGCGACGAAATCATTTATGACTATACTACTTTTATCGTCAAAAAAATGGAAGTGCTAGAAAGAGCAGAAATTAGTATGACGGAACTTTTGCGGGAAGCCGAAGTTGAAACGTTAGTAGTAATGACATGCGCGGGCGAAAACTTGCCCGGCGGCGATGCTACGCACCGGCTAATTATAACTGCCGAAGTTCAATAGCAAACCCGCCGCCGGGTGCCATATAGATGTCGATGGAATCTTGCGGGTTAACGCGGCGCTGATTAATTTCGTGCCCATAAGGGTTATCGCGGAAATGTGCGTCAGGAGAATCCGTGTAAATGGTCGCACTATAGGCAGTGTTTGACAGAAAGTTAAGGTCAAGATGGACACGGCGCGCCAGCTCGTTAGTGACACCAGCAATAAACCAGGTTTTTTGATCGCGCGAGAGCCTGGCGACGACATAATATTCGCCGATTTCACCGGCGAGCGGAATGGTGCGCTCAAAATTAGTCGGGACGTTTTTAATAAACTCAAAGACGTCCTTGAAGCGTTCTTCATAAATAAATGGTCGGTCGGCCGCCATGGCCATGCCAGAATAAATCGTCACAAAATACGCCAATTGTCGTGTAAGCGTGGTTGAGAGGCGCTTAACGCTGTTGGTGATGTCGAGAATACCATTGGTGTAATCCATGCCACCGGATAATAATCTTGTATATGGTAGGTAGCAAGCATGTGATGGCGAAATGGCGCCACCTTCATATTCTTGGCCACGGGCACCTTCGCGGCTGAGTAAATTCGGGAAGGTGCGTTCGATGCCGGTGCCCTTAATCGGTTCGTGAATATCAAGGCAGATTTTTTTGCGCGCCGCTAGCTCGAGAGTTTTTTGATAATGATTGACCCCGAGTTGCGAGTGATGATATTCCTTGCGTCCGTTAATTACCATCATGCTGCCGGCATAACCAGTTTTAATATAATGGATGCCATTAGCAGCATAATAATTATAGGCACTTTCGAGTTGTTTTTCGTAATTATCGACAAAGCCAACCGTTTCATGATGGCCGACTAATTCGACATGATTAGACCGGGCATAGCTCGCCACTTCTGCGAGATTAAAATCTGGCGTAGACTTAGTGAAATTGTTATTGATGCCGTTCTCAAGCCAATCGCCTTCCCAACCATCATTCCAGCCTTCAATTAAAAGTCCACTGATCCCCAGCCGAACTGCTGCATCGATATATGCCTTGGCGTGCTCGGTGGTAGCACCATGCTTTTCGCCAGGCGCCCAAGTCCACTCGCCAACATACATCGCCCACCAAATGCCAATAAACTTCAGGGTTTCCACCCACGAAAAATCACCACGCGGCGGGTCGTTCAGAGCGAACATCGCGCGATTAGTAGTGAGCTCGATAGCGGAGTCTGCAATCATGACAAGACGCCACGGTGTCTCGAAAGGCAGGTTAAGATGAGCTTTCGTGCCGTCGGAAAGCGGCGTAATATTGGATTTCAATTTATGATTTTTTAGCTCAATCGTCATTGAACCATAATTATAAAGCGCAGCTTCATGAATCGACAGATAATAGCCGATAGGGGTTTTCATAGTTAGTGGTGTGTGGACAGGCTTTTCAAAATCAAAAATGCTAGATTTTTCATAGTTATATTCATAACGGTCTGGTTCGTAGGCTGGGATTTTCCAAGCCGTAGAGTTAAGATCTACGTTAAACTCGGTAAGCTCGTCCGCGACACTGAGGCGCTGGAACTTAGGCTGAGGTGGGATTTCGTAGCGAAAAGCAATGGCGCTGTCAAAGACGCGAAATTTTAAAGTAAAAATCCGGCGGTCGAGAGTCGATTCGGCGAGATAAAAAATTGCTTCGTTATAATTATTCGGAATGAAACGGTCTTCGCCCCATGGCAACTCGATAGCTTCAGCGTGTTTTTTGTAGCGCGCGCGAACTAATTTTAAGTTTTCGCCGAGTGGAGCTTCACCACAAAGTTCAAAACCAAGTTTAGAAAGTCCAATTAGTGGCTTCTCGTCGCGACGAACTTCATAAAAAATCGCGCCGTTCTTTAACACGAATTTGAGTTTGTTGCGGCCACTAGGCGAAGCAACTTCTTTTTCAAAATTATTGCCGCTCTTTAGCCAGTTTGCCCACTTGAACATAATTTAATTATAGCATATAATATATAGCATGAGACGTCGGATCTGGGTTGGGATTATTGGATTTATCAGCGTTTTTCTTTTAGTTTTCTTTGGCGTGCAGTTCTTAACGAAAACTGGAGTTTTCCGCGTGCCGGGAGTGGTGATTTATGACGAAAGTTTAGGCGAAGAACTAGTGGCGGAGCTTCAAGAAATCTTTACAGACGAAGTGGATCTAGACCGTGATGTGAAAATCTCGATTCGGAACGAGCTGGAACTGCCAGAGCTAAAGGATAACGAAGTTTTGTATGAAATCATGGTGCCGGTGACAGATTTTTATAGTTTGGAAACTAATATCGAAGTTAATAGCGCCGACGAAATGTTCAAAAATTGTTTAGAGTGCAATTTTACTCTGTTACCAGTTGAAGATTTAAATCATAAGGTTAAACTTTTAAAACTCAACAATAAATATTATCTAGATGACTTTAAGTCGGGTGCGGTGTTTTCTATTATTACTTTTGAATCGGAAAAGTTTGAAAAAGAAATCGAGCCTTTAATTCATGAGTTTGCGGAGCGGGATTTCCCAACCAGCGAGACAACTTTAACTTTGGCGCAGACCGGTGTGACGGCATTATCTCGCGGGATGAATGCGAAATTGTATCAAGTGGGTAACGCGGAATATTTTGCGGAAAATATTGGCGAATATTTGTCGTCGTTTGATTTGACGCACACTTCAAATGAATCGTCGTTTACGGATTTTGCAAACACGCGGAATATTTGTTCGGACGAACGGTTTATTAACACGCTGACGGCAATCGGACTAGATATTGTGGAGCTGACAGGAAACCATAATCAAGATTGTGGCGACCAAGCAGCGCTCGAGACGATTGATGTTTATAATGAAAAGGGCATTAAAATTGTGGGTGGCGGGAAGACCGCGGACGAAGCGGCGAAACCGCTCGAAATTGACCAGAAAGATAATAATGTGACGATGCTGGCGTTTAACTTATCGACGGGTGGGGCGACCTATGACAACACGCCGGGTGCGAACCAATACTATGAAGACACTGCGGCGGCGCAGATTCGAGAGGCAAAAGAACGTAGCGACACGGTGATTGTAGATATTCAGTATTATGAGTGTAATGCCTATGCTTCAGAATATGAAGATCCGATTTGCGACTACGCGGATTCGGCGGCGGGCGACCAGGTGGGGTTCTTCCGGCATCTGATTGATCTTGGTGCGGACGTGGTAGTGGGGACCAGCGCGCATCAGCCGCAGACGTTTGAGATTTATGGCAACGGCGTGATTTATTATGGGCTCGGGAACTTATTCTTTGACCAGGTTTGGTGGCCGGGGACGACGCGGAGTTTGATTCTGGTTCACCATATATATAATGATAAGATTTTGCAGACAGAGATTGTGCCGACGGTTTACGATAATGCGATGCAGACAAAACTAATGGATGAGGATACGGCAAAATGGTTCTTGCAACGGTTAATTAACGCGCGGCCGACGCCAGTGGCGGGAAGCAACGATCTTCAAGGAGCTTTGAATAGTTGGGTGAGGTCAGTCGGAGGGGAAAAGGGGGCGATTTTTTATGATTTAGATTCGGGGAAGGTTTTAGCGAGCTATAACGCGGATGAGAAATTTGCCACGGCGTCGCTGTATAAATTGTTTGTGGTTTACGAGGGGTATAGGCGAGTACAGAACGGCGAGTGGGACGGGGAAGCGGCGGCCGGCTCGACGGGCTATACGATTTCAAAATGTCTCGATAAGGCGATTCGCGAATCGTATTCGCCGTGCGCGGAGACTTTGTGGGCGATGATTGGGCGAGAGACGCTGGATGCGGTGGTGGTAAGCGACTTTGGACTGCCGAATGTAACGGTCGGGAGCTTGTCGGCGACGCCGCGCGAGATTATGCAGATGATGCTGAAGTATTATACACATGAAGAAATTACGGATGAGAATCTAATTGCGACGATGAAAGATTCATTCTTGAACCAGCCGCCGTCAGCTGGGCTTTGTTCGGGACTTTGTAATTGGCGGCAAGGATTGCCGAGCGGGTTTTCAGACCAGGTTTTAGTTTATAATAAAGTGGGTTGGAACTTTAATGGTTCGATTTGGACGGTTTATGATGACGCGGCAATTTTAGACTTTCCGACTAAAGACCGGCATTTAATTGTCGTAGTGATGACGAGTGGGGTCGATTATAAATATATCCGCAACCTCGGAACTTTGATTGAAAATACTATCAAATAAATAGCTAATAAGTGCTGAAGAACTGAGACCAGTAGGTTTTATAGGTTGTGCTAGGGTCAAAAACGAAACCGACGGCAAGCTTGGTGTAATCTGGGTTTAGAATGTTTCCGCGGTGCGACTCTGACCCCATCCAGAGTGCAACTACGGTGGCAGGCGAGACTGCGGCGTTGCCAATGGCGAGATTTTCACCACTCACGCCGCCAGAATCTGGCGCCGGACAAACTGTTGACCAACTGGAGCCGTCTGGACGCGTATGGCTATATAACGTCATGGATTCCTTGGCGCGGGTGTCGGCAGCCGATTCGCAAGTATAGCCCCAATCAAGAGAGCCTAAGCTGTTTTTAATACGAATTTTATTGACTAAAGTTAGGACTTCGTGTTCCCATTGTTCAGTTGACGGCATGACTACCGTGACAACGATGGAGTCTTTCCTCTTGCCATCGTAAGTGCCGGCGGTGATGGTAGTAGTGCCAGCGCCGCGGACGACTGGATAGCGACAAGTTTCGTTGCTGTAGCCCAGCCAAGTGCGGGCGGTGTCGTAAAAGCCAGCGATAACACTGGGGTTAGAAGTCTGCCAATACATTGAACCGAGATCGCTTAAGTTCCCGCCGACACAAATGTCAATGTCTGGCGTGGCATAAATCATAATGGAATCCTCGTTCCATAATTCACCACTAGGGACGCTGGAACTATCAAATTCATGGCTGGAGGTCGAGACATAATCATCGTTACCTAGCCTGTAATCAACCGCTTCGGCGTCAGAATCAGAAACCGACTCGAGTAAGTCCATCTCGCCGACTTTGTCGTCAACAATGTCTGAACGTTCCCCTACCATTTTAAACTCCATGCCGCCGCCCCAAATGGCGCTGGCAATTAAAATCCCAGCAATCAAAATTGCGGCCGCATTGAGAGAAAGTAACACGGGCAACCGGCTTTTCTTCTCCTCGGGAGCTTTTTCGCTCATGCTTTTTTGCCTTTCGCGGTAGGTTCTTCGCCCGTGATTAGTGAACGGACGAATACGATTAGTTCACTCATGGCCGGCATTAAGAGCAAGAAGAATAACACCATAACGAAGTTCAAAATGATGACTTCGATAGACGGCGAAGAGCCACGGAACATGGCAATAAAGACGACGTAGAACACCATCATATATAATACAGCGGCCGAAGTGATAAGCACGATATAGGACAAGAGCTTTAGCCAGCGCGATTTTAGGTTAAGTGCACGATAGCGCAAGATAGTGTAGTAAAAGGCGAGAATCGTGGTTGAGATAGCGAGAGGCCCGAGCCAAATAAAGTTCCAAGTCCAAAGTGGCAAAATCAAATTGAAGACAAGGGAGACCGTGCCAGAAATAGCAAAGCCAATCAAAAGCACCAAATCACCATTTTTAATGCGGTTGGAATTAGACTTTAAGATTTGACCTAGCAAAGTAATCAGGACGGCCGGCACGAGCGCGCAGAAGAAAGCGATATAAGTAAAGTAGAACGGACCAAAATTCGTCACTAAACTGTTGCCGGCGCTAGTCAAAACTATCTCTGTATAGAGCAGACCTGGATCTCTGACGAAGAAAGCAGTGAAGATAATCCCCGCGACCAAGAAAACTAGCGTGGTAATTTTGCCGGCCTTTTTGCGCCAACTGATGTAACCGAGCAGGGCAATATCAATGAAAATTGCACTGATATAAGTCAAGTTGACGAGGAGTGGCATCTGGTTCCATTCCGGAGTGGCGATCAAGAACAGCGAAATTGACACCATCCATATTGTCGCAAAGACGGTGGCGGCGGAAAACCAAGCCGAGCGTAAGCGGTCGCCCTTGGTGGCGCCGAAAAACACGGCGATGCCAGAAAGTAAAGTTAATATAGATACAGTAATGAGTAATATCGCGATTAGCTGCACCTGACCTCCTTGTTATGTATATATTATATCACGCTTTTGATAATATATAGCTAAATTGGAGTTAGCGGCGCATCCCGCCCTGGTTCATGCCACCGCTTGCGCCATTGTTAAAATTGCCGCTGCCGTTACCAACCGTAGTGGTGACGGACGAGATGGTGAAGGTGGTGTAGCTACTACCATTAACATAGACGGTGTAGGTTTCGCCTTGCTTGAAAGCGGTAGTACCAACTGCCATGTGGTTGAAAGTTTTGGCGGAAGTGTGGCTAATGATGGTCTCACCTGAAGCGTTTTTAATCTCGACTTTCGTACCGGCACTCAAGGTAGAGCCAAAATAGATGCTGGCGTTATAAACACTGGAACTGCTGCCTAAAGTTTCTGCCATCCCGGAAGCGCCAACCGCAATCACGGTGCCGCCATTCATGACGATGCCAGCGCCAGCGTCGAGTGCGCCGTTACCGTTATTGGTTGGCCCGTCAACAGTTACCGTGCCCCCATTGAAGTAGAGGTAGCCGTTGCTATCGACGCCATCACCAGAAGCGTTGACATAGATTTTACCGCCACTAATTGTCAATACGCAGTCAGTATCGACGTCAAACATTCCAGCGCCTTGACGATTGGTGGCCGAAGCGTCTGCGCCGCCGCCCGCGTTTAGGCCGTCGTCGGAAGCTACAATTGAAATATCGCCACCGCTAATCGTAATGGCTTGTGCTTCAAGCCCTTCATAACTCTTTTTAATATTGATGGTGCCATCTTCGATAATGAGTTTCTTGTCAGCGTGAATACCGTCATCGCCCGAGCTAATGACAAAGTCGCCGCCCATGATGCCAATATAATTGTTTGTGTGAATAGCGTCATCAGTGGAGTTAATCGTAAAATCGCCATCATATATTAATATACTGTTGATAGCCTTGACGCCCTTGGCGCTAGCCGTTAGGTTAAACGAGCCTTTTTCAATCAAGACAAAGCCTTTGCCGACCGTAATTTCGTTGGTGGATTTGATAGCGTCGCCTTTGGCACTAATCGTAAAGTCACCGTCTACGACATAAACGCTATCTTTGCCACGAATACCATCGTCGGCAGCAGTGATATTATAAGTACCGCCGTTAAATTTCACGTCATCTTTACCGACAATGCCGTCTTGATAGTTCGCAGTAAGGTTTAAAGTACCGTCGCCCTGAAAAGTCAAATCGGCCTTAGAATAAATTGCGCCAGTGACGTCTTCATCGTAGCTTGAAGCGTAAGTTTTGCCGTCTGACAGCTCATTCTCGCCGATCAGCTCAATCACAAGGTCGTCTGCCGCGTAGCAGGCAATCGCCGGTCCAGTCGAATTACTGATAGTAACGTTATCTAGAATCAGCTTCACTTTGCCGTCCACGACGTTTACGATGACATTTTGGTCATTCAAAGAACCGGTGAGGTGATAAACGCCAGATTTAGTGATGGTCAAGGTGTTAGACAGTTCAATGTCGTAACTTTCAAACCGGTCCCAGTTAATCTTTAAGTCACCATTGTCGGTTTCGATAGTGCCGGTGACCGTGGCGAGGTCAGATTGAGATGTTTGATTGTTTAGTATTATGGTGGTCGTCAGGATACTTACCAGCACCGCAACAAGGATGATGGTAAGTTTTTTGCTAAGTCCAAGGTCAACTTTCATTAAATCTCCTCTTCGCAGCAAGGCTCAGAAAGCAAGACTTTCAGATTCATATTCTTGACGCGAATCGCATCGAGAAAATCTTTTTCTTTAACGCCATGCTTGATCTTAACATCGTAAGTTAATTTATAAAGGCTGCCCATGTTCATAGTTTTCATGCGGACGAGGTGGGCGCGCGAAGTATATTGCTTAAAGATGTCCGCAAAGACTTCTTCATAGTCCAAATCTTCTGGAATCACAACTTTCAAGACGCGCTCGTGGCGATCTGGTTCTAGGAAATGCGTATAAGTAAAGAGGACGGTCGCGATAATATAGATCACCATAATCACGGCGGCGAACAGCACGTGCCCCATGCCACAAGCCAGACCAATCATCATGGCCGCGAAGACTGCCAGCAGGTCTTTGGCGCGGCCAGCAATGGAGCGGAAACGAATTAGTGAGAAGGCGCCGAGAATCGCGATGGAAGTGCCGAGGTTACCGTTAATCATAATCATCACCGCCATGACGAGCACCGGCAGAACTGCAAGCGTCACCATCATGCCCTTAGTGGTTTGTGAAGTTTTGGCGTGGGTGATGGCGAGGGCGATTCCAAGCACAAGCGCCACACCGGCCGCGATGAGCGCAGTGCCGATTTCTAGCCCTGTAGTGGTATTATCAAAGATGGTATTAAACATTTTTCTCCTTTCTTAATGTTTCATATATTTTACCAATTTTGCTAAATTGTTCTGGATAAATGTGCGTGGCTGAGAGCGTCTTGACGAGCCATAGCGGCATGGCGTCCTTGGCCTTAATTTCCATTATAATGTTTTTGTCATTTTTGAAAAAGACCTTGTCGCGCGAATTTTTAAGAAATTTTAAGTTTTGGTTACGATATTTTAAGTTAGTATCAAACGTAATTCGAAGGCCATTTTCCCCTGTAAAACTTTCACGGTCATAGTAAACTAGAATTTTTGGTTTGAGATTAAACTTTTTTATGATATAATCAACTTCTTTAGCGATTTGAAGGTCGGCCTTGGTTTCGACATTACGAGCCGCCAGCTCTTCACACAAAGTTTTGCCATTCACAAGTTCGTCAAAATCTTGGTGTGTGATTAAAACGCGGCGCTTATAACCAAAGTTATTGTCTTTAATTAAATCATCTTCGTCTAAAAACTCATCACGATAAGCCAGCCCGCGAATTTTAGTTTTAATTTCCAGAAAAACCTTATCATAACCGCCATAACTCCGCGCGCGGAGCTTTTCTTTGAAAAGCGGGTGGTCGATTGACTGGATAATTAAATCGTAATTATCGGTGTCGAAATAAATATTATAGACCTCGGAACGATAATAACTGTCTTCTTGCATATGTTGTTTGATTTCGCCAAGTAAGATATTATATTGTTCTTCACTAATAATATATTTTTTCTCGACCCGGTTGAAAATTTTCTCGTCCATAGCATTATTATAATATAATTTTCTTAAGGAATCCTTAAGAATGCTGTGCTAAAATGAAGACATGAGAATATTATATGTTGAAGATGAAAAATTTTTAGCCGAAGCAGTGATTCACGTGCTCGGTAAAAATAAAATTAAAGTGGATCACGCGGAGGATGGCGAGGAAGGATTAAGACTGGCGCTGAAACCGAATTATGACTGTATCGTGCTGGACATTATGCTACCAAAGATGTCGGGAATTGAGATTTTGAAGGCGGTGCGAGCGCGCGGGATTAAGACGCCGGTGATTATGCTGTCGGCGTTGGGGGAAGTCGAGGATAAGGTGAAAGGGTTGGAGAACGGCGCGGATGATTATCTCGCGAAACCGTTTAAGACCGCAGAGCTAATTGCGCGGATTAATGCAGTTTGTCGCCGGCCGGCGCTGGTGACGTCGGAAAAATTGGAGTGTAATGGGCTGACGCTCGACGTGACGAACCGAACCTTGAACGGGCTGGCTTTGACCGACAAAGAGGCAGAGATTTTGATGATGCTGATGAAAAATCCGGAGCTAGCGGTAACGAAGCAGCAGATTTTGGCGCACGTTTGGGGAGCGGAGGCGGAGTTTGAAGAAAATTACGTGGAAGTTTATATTTCGTATCTGCGCAAAAAGTTAGAAAAGGTTCGTGCAAAGGTGGCAATTAAGACTATTCGGGGACTAGGATATAAATTATGTTTAAAAAATTAAGAAATCGGCTAATTTTAATGAATCTCGGCATCACTAGTATAGTGATTCTGGTGACGTTTTCGGTGATTTATCTGGTATCTACGCGAACGGCAAATGACCGTCCGCCGATTTCAATGGAGATGAATGCCGAGTTTGATGCTGGGACGGAGAAAATTATCGCAACGACGATACGCGAAGAGAAACAGGCGGCGGCTAAAGATTTGCTGGTGGCGTTGATTGTATCTGGTTTAGCCATTGAAGTGGCGGTGGCGATAATTTCGTATTTTTTGGCGGAAGAAGCGATTAAGCCGGTGCGCGAGGCCTATCAGTCGCAGAAAATTTTTATTGCGAATGCGTCGCACGAGATTAAGACGCCGCTCGCGGCGATTGCAGCGAACCTGGAGGCGGCGGACATTCATGATAATAAGTGGATTGCAAATATCGAGACGGAAACCGCTAAGCTGACGGCGCTGAACGCCGAACTTCTGACATTGGCGCGAACGGATTTGGTCACGAACTCTCAAGCGACTGAAGCAGATCTTGCGTTAGTGGTGCGAGAAACCTTAAAAAGTTTTAATCCGCGGATGCAAAACCTTAAGATTTCTGAAAAAATCTCAAAAACCGAAAAAGTCAAAATTAACAGGGAAGATTTTACGCAAATTTTATCTATACTCCTCGACAACGCAGTTAAATACGCAGGCACGAAAGTTCAAGTTGAACTTAATGCGCATCAATTAACGGTGAAAAATGACGGCGCGAAGATTAGTAAAAAGGATTTGCCGCATATTTTTGAACGATTTTATCAGGCGGATAAGTCGGCGGAAGGAGTGGGGCTGGGGCTTTCAATCGCGAAGTCTTTGGCGGAGCGTAACGGCTGGAAACTTTCGGCAGAGTCTCAAGCGCTCACAAGTTTTACGTTGGAATTTTAAGGTTTTTGTGCTAACATAGTTATATATGTTGGAACTCCGAGGTGTGACCAAGGTCTATGAGACCGGTGGTTTGGTCAAGAAGGCACTCGACCGAGTGACGATTAATTTTCGTACTTCGGAATTTGTGGCGATTTTGGGGCCGTCCGGGTCGGGGAAGACGACGCTGCTCAATATTATCGGTGGGCTGGACCATTATACTTCCGGGGAGCTGAAGATCAATGAGGTTTCGACGCGGAAGTTTCGCGATAAAGATTGGGATGCGTATCGAAATCATCGGATTGGGTTTGTGTTTCAGAGTTATAATTTGATTCCGCATCAAACGGTGCTGGCGAATGTGAAGCTGGCGCTGACATTATCGGGGATTTCGAAGCGCGAGGCGACCGAGCGGGCGAAAAAGGCGTTGGCCGACGTCGGTCTGGCCGAGCATATTCATAAGCGGCCGAATCAACTTTCGGGCGGGCAGATGCAGCGGGTGGCGATTGCGCGGGCGCTAGTAAATAATCCGGATATTTTGCTCGCGGACGAGCCGACCGGCGCTCTGGACTCAGAAACGTCGGTCTCGATTATGAACCTTTTGGCGGAAATTGCGAAAGATAAGCTCGTGATTATGGTAACGCACAACCCGGAGCTGGCCGAAAAATACGCGACTAGGATTGTGACGCTGAAAGACGGGCGCGTGACTTCGGATTCGAATCGTTATGACGGGCGGAAGAAGACTAATTTGCGGGCGGACGAAGCGGATAGAAAACGGCGACGCACGAAGATGTCATTTTTGACGGCGTTTTCTCTTTCTTTGAAAAATTTGTTGACTAAAAAGGCGCGGACACTGCTGGTGGCGTTTGCGGGGTCGATTGGAATTATCGGGATTGCTTTGATTTTGGCGGTGTCGACCGGGTTTCAGGCTTATATCGATTCGATCGAACAAGATACCTTGACGTCCTATCCACTGGCATTGATGCGAGAATCGACCAATATGACTGGGATGTTGCTCGGGGTTCTAGGCGGGAGTGAAAATTCGGCGGAAGAGGGGAAGGTGGTGGAGTCGCCAATGTTGTCGTCGATTTTGGACGGAACGACTTCCAATGATTTGAAGACTTTTCGAAAATATTTGGATAACCATCGCGCAGAAGTGGCGGATGATATTCGGTTGATTGAATATGAATACAACGTTGACCCGCTGATTTATACGGTCGATGCGACGGGGGCGCTGGCGCAAGTGAACCCGAGCAGCGTGTTTTCGTCGCTGATGGGAGATTCGATTTTGATGTCGAGTTCGTATGCGTCGATGACGTCGGCATTTGAGCAGTATGAGCTAGAGAATATGGAAAATGATTTGACGGTGGTGGCGGGCCGACTGCCGGAAAATTACAATGAGATGATTTTGTATTTGTCGAACGCGGGGCAGATTTCGGATTATTTGACGTATTCTTTGGGTTTTCATGATTCGGCGAAGCTGAACGAGGCGATTACAAAGACTTTGACGGGCGAGAAAGTGAGTTTCAAAACCGAAAACTTGACGCTGAGCTACGAGGAGTTGATGGGAGTGGAGCTGAAGCTGATAAATCCGGCAAATTTATATAAATATAACAGTATATATAATATATATGAAGATATGAGTGGGGACGAGGCGTATATGCGGCAGGTTTATGAGGCGGCGGAACCGCTGGAGATTGTAGGGATTGCGACGGCGAAAGAGGGAATGCTGGCGGCAGGAAGCGGGGTGTTGTATTTACCAAGCTTGCCCGTGCACATTATTGAAGAGGCCTCGGAAACGGCGATTGTGAAAAAACAGTTGGCAGAGCCGTCGATCAATGTTTTTACGGGGCGGAAGTTTGGCGACGACAAAGCGAACAATTTAGAATTTGCAGATTTGGTGACGGTTGATACCGGAAAGATAAAGCGAGCGTTCTCGTTTAAGCTAGATTCTGAGGAGCTAAAAGAAAAAGCGGCGGAATACACAGAGAGGGCGATTCAGGATTTGGTAGAGCAGATTTTGGCAGAGCTTAAGGAGCTGGAGCCGCAAATTCGCGAAAAAGCGGAAGAAGTGACGAGGGCGGTAGTTGAACGGATTGAAGAAAAAGTGACCTCGCCGGATTTTGATTTTAGTGGGATGGGTAATGAAGAGCTAGCGGAAATGTTGGAAGAAATCGTGACGGAAGTGATCGACGAAACAGATTTTTCGGAGCTCTTGGCAGCAGTTGAAGACTTCGATCTTGAAGGGAAAATTAACGCGAAAGTTGACGGGCTGATTGCATATTTATCTACTTCGCTGCAAGGTGCGTTTTCGGTGGACGAGGGGATGCTGATGAGCGCGTTTTCGTTGAATTTTTCGGAAGAAGAACTTGCGCGGTTAATGGCGGCGATGTTCAATAAAACTGAAGCGACGCTAAACTCGAATTTATCGGCCTTGGGCTATCAGGCTTTGGACGACCCGTCGCATATGTCGTTTTATTTTACTTCATTCGACGGCAAGACGAAGTTTATCAAGTTTTTGGATGGCTATAATGAAATGATGACGTCTTACGGACAGGATGATAAAGTGATTGAATATACCGACGTAACTGGGGCGCTGATGTCGAGCGTGAAAGCGATTGTAGATGCGGTTTCGTATGTTTTGATTGCATTTGTGTCGATTTCGCTCGTGGTGTCATCGATTATGATTGGCGTGATTACCTATATTTCAGTGTACGAGCGGACGAAAGAGATTGGGATTTTGCGCGCGATTGGGGCTTCAAAACATAATATTTCGTCAATTTTCAACGCGGAAACGTTTATTGTGGGACTACTCGCAGGGTTGCTCGGAATCGGGATTTCATATATTCTAATTCCAATTATTAACTTGATTTTACATCATTTCATTGGTAGCACGCCGTTCTGGGCACAACTGGCGCCAGGGAGTGCTTTAGTTTTGGTGGTTTTGTCGGTGATTTTGACATTGATTGGTGGACTGATTCCGGCGAAATCGGCATCGAAGAAAGACCCAGTCGAAGCGTTGCGTTCGGAATAGACTTGTGGTATAATAGGGTAGTCTCGATGGAGCGTCGCCAAGGGGTAAGGCAGTGGGTTCTGGTCCCACCATTCGGGGGTTCGAATCCCTCCGCTCCAGCCACACCCTTACGGATGTGCGCAAAAGATGGGACTCGTTCTGCGAATCGAATCCCTCCGCTCCAGCCAAGCTATTGACAAAATACGCTAAATATGGCGTTATTTTTTGTTATGTTGTGTTACAATAGAATAAGTGAGAAAAATCATACTAATTGTTTTAACTGCTTTCGTAATGTTTTCTGTGGCCTGCACGGCGGTTTTGCAGAAGACGGATGTTTATGCAGCTCAATGCAATGGCGTAGAGACTTCACTGATTGAATGCGAAGACGACGGCAAGGCAGGGAGTGGGATTTTTCAGATTTTGAAAAAAGTGCTGGATATTTTGACTGTGCTTATTGGTGTTGCAGCTTTTGCCGTCTGCGGCAGTTGTTCGGAATTTCCGAACAACTGCAGCTTCGTCCAGTTCGCCCTCTGCAAAAATATGCTTAATGTGCTCGCTGATATTAGATTTGCTACTTTTATACAGTTCAACAAGTTGGGCCTGCGTCAGCCACACGGTCTCGTCCTGGATTTTGACGTCAATATGGGTCAGCCCGTCATCCGACTGGTATATGAGGATTTCTCCTTGTTGCTGACTCATATGAGTGTCTCCTGAATTATGATTGATTTAATTTTACATCCGAGCAAGAGAACAGTCAATGCTATACACCACCATATTCGCGGCGTCCACGCAGAATATGGTAAATACCTGCGCTAACACTCCGCCGGCTCCGGTGAAAGTGGTAGCGGCCGAGGAAAAACAATCTCCTCGGCACAAAGATAACCCGATGCAATAAGCAGCGCTTATTCTCTCTTGCCCACGGGTTCTAGCTCGTGGGCGCTTTCTATGAAAAAAGCTTTATGCTATAATAGGAATAAATAAACAAAGGAACTTTGATGGAACAAAATATGAATACCGTGACACTACAGTCACCAACAGTAGGCAGCAACAAACAGGCTAACGGAAGCGGTCTAAAAATCGCTGTGTCGATTGCCGCCGTCATTGTAGCCTGTGGAATTGGGTTTGGTGTTTATGGAGTACTGGATTCGCAACAAAAGTCCCAACAGATTACTAATCTAGAAACTGAAATAGTGAGCAAAAACCAAAAGATTACAGAACTCGAAACCGAAATCTCCCAGATTGGCTCAAAGGATGAAGAAGCGTCGGAATCAATAATTGATGAATCTGAGACGGAGACAGCTACGGAAAATAATACCGTCGTGATGACCATTGAGTCTACGCTTGATGAAAATGAAACGCGCACGGTATTTAAGATTGGCGAGTGTAGTGCTGATGGTCCATCTGTTAAATGCCCTGTCGATGTGAACGGCAAGGACGCCTTGATTTCATATAATAGCACTGATGGTCTACTAAGACTAACGTTGCCAAAGGAATAAATAGCCTAAGGTATGAAAAAGCCCCGGATTACTCCGAGGCTTTAACGCTTATAACTTTTGAGTTCTTCTCGATAGACCCGCCACTTCAAGAGCTTTTCTAAAGCCACCGAAACGTTTTCCGTATATATTTCCGGCTGGCATGCAAGGATCGCTCACAATGTCTCCAATAGACGGTGTTCTACCCAACTCTTTCGCTTTTCCGCGCAGGAGCGCAATTAGCTCTTCATTAGTGTAATGAGTTGGAGTCTTGTTTGCCGCTGATAGGCCAGCCATTTCAAGGGCTTTATTCCAGCTCCCGAAACGCTTGATGAAAACGGTGGGGTTCGACATACTTGAGCTTTTTTTAATGTCATTGATAGATGGAGATCTGCCGAGCTCTTGAGCCTTTTCGCGTAATGCTTCAAGCAACTCGCTATCCGTGAAATCTTTTCTCTGATTAACCGATAGACCAGCGGCTTTAAGAGCCTGATTCCAACTTCCAAAATGATTTACAAAAATCCTCGTGCTTGGAATATTGGGATCGCTAGTGGCTTCTCTTTTAGTCGGCGTTCTTCCAAGCTCCTCTGCTTTATCACGAAGAAGCATAATAAGATCATTATCGGAATAACCCTTTTTAACGTTAATTGACAATCCTGCAGCTTCAAGAGCTTTATTCCAACTTCCAAAGCGATTTTGGAATGTACTAGCACTGGGCATATTTGGGTCATCATCAAAATCACTTACAAATGGAGTCCTACCCAGTTCCTTTGCTTTCCCGTGCAACAGATTTATCAATTCTTGATCCGTGGCAATAACGCACTTGACGTACTGCCGCGCCCTCTCGATCAGCGCGATGATGTCGACCTTGCGGTCTTTAAACACCGGCGCGTCAATGTTGAGTGTGAAATACTCGCGCTCGCCGCAGTCTTTCTGGCGGGGATACCGCCCCACGGCGCTCTTGAACTCCCGCTCAAACTGGAACAACATCTCCAGGCGATCTGCCGTGGAGACGAAATCCAGAACGAGCACCTTGTCTTTGCCCTCGACGCGGCGGAGGCCGCGCCCGAGCTGCTGGGTAAACACAATTTTGGACTGTGTCACCCGCAGAAACACGATCACGTCGGTTCTCGGGACGTCGATCCCCTCGTTCAGCATATCCACCGTGCAGACGGTTTTAATGCTGCCGGAGCGAAATCCTTCAAGCCGCTCTGCGATTACACTGCTGTCCAGCTTGGAATGGATGACCACTGCATCGCCCATCAACTCCGCGAACTTCTCCGCATGAGCGATAGTCTGACAGAAAATCACCATTGTCGGGCTGTCCTTCCCGGATATCTCCTCACGGATAATCCGGACGATCTCCTCATCCCGCTTCGGCGCGAACACCTCGCGGTTGAGCTGTGCCAGAGAGAACTTTTCCCCGGAGTCCAAGTAGGTCTCCAGATTCT
>JAFSNI010000006.1 GCA_017447485.1 Candidatus Saccharimonadota bacterium | reverse complement strand
CCTCCTAAAAATTAATGTACATAGCGGAAGCTATTATTTTAATTATAACATAAAAGCTACATGAAAGCAAGGGTCATCGTTTGGCGGATTGGAGGACGTGATCGAAAAGACAGGTGACGGTTAAGGGGCCGACGCCACCGATTTTGGGGGTGATGGCGGCGAGGTCTTTGCGACTTCTGACTTCGTCGGCAACGTCGCCTTTTAAGATGCCTTTTTCAGAGGCGGTACCGGCATCGACTAAACAAGCGCCAGGTTTTACGTGGACGTCTGAAATTAGCCCCGGAACGCCCGTTGCTGTAATGATTATATCATACTGGTTAAGTTTTGTCAAGTCGGAACCACGATGAAAGAGGTCAACGTGGTAATTTGAGGTGGTGAACATCTTGTAGAGTGGGGCGCCGACGAGCTTACCACGACCGACGAGGGCGATTTTAGCGTTTTCAAGTTTAATGTCGTAGCCGGCGAGGAGCCAGAGAATGGCGGTCGCGGTGGCGCTGTCATAATTGCCGTGGCCAGAGAGACCATCGACGTCTTTATCTGGGGAGATAAGGGCAGTTAATTCGTCGGTTCTGTCTTTCTCGACGATGGGGAGTTGGAGAATGATACCGTCGATTTCGTTGTCTTCATTGGCGGTTTTGATTTTTTCGGCAATTTCGACAGAGTTTTTGGCTTGAAAATCGATAACTTTAACGCCGATGTCTTCGCCGTATTGTTTTTTGAGATTGACGTATTTGGTGATGACGGGATTGTCGCTATCGCGGATGATGAGGAGGGTGGGGCGCTTTTTAAGAGAGCGGACTTCGCTAGCTTGACGTTCTTTGATGAAGCCGGCGAGCTCTTTGCCATTTAAGATTTTCATAGTTCGACTGGCTCCTGTTCTAGTTTATAGCCGAATTTTTCCTCGACGATTTTAATGATTTCGGCGCGAGCCTGGGCGAGGTCGTTGTAGCCTTTGGCGGATTCGTTAATGAGAATGAGTGCGGCCTTGTCACTGACGCGCATACCGTGGAGGAGTTGGCCTTTGAGGCCGGCTTGTTCAATCAGCCAGCCGGAATTGATGCTATATTGGTTGCGGGAATAATAAACTGGGATACCGTTTGCTTCGGCTTCGTCAGCTTCAGCTTTGGTAAGATAGATATTTTTGAAAAATGAGCCGGCGGACGGGATTTTGGCGGGGTCGGGAAGTTTATAAGCGCGGATTTTTGAGACGATGTCGCGGATGCCGGCGGGGCTAAAATCGGTGCAATCGTTTTCGGCGATGTATTTTTCCATGGAAGCGTAAAATGGACGAGGCATCTCGCCTTTTTTTAGCTCTAGGGTGATGGAAATGACAAAATAGCGATTTTTTTCAGTAGTGTTTAAGATGGAATGGCGGTAAGAGAAGTTAAGGTCGGATTTTTGGAGGGTTTTGAAAGTTTTTTCTTTGAAATCGTAAACTTCAGCAGACAAGAAAGTGTCTAAGAGTTCTTGGCCGTAGGCGCCGATGTTTTGAACGGGAGCGGCGCCGGCAAGACCAGGGATTTTAGAAAGCGCTTCGATGCCGGTTAGGCCTTTTTCGCAGGCGAAGGCGACAACGGCGTCCCACTCCGTGCCGCCCATGGCAGTAATTTTATTATTATTTATAGTGATATTTTGAATAGTATTCTTGACAATGACGCCGTTGAAGCCTTCGTCTTTTGCGATGGTGTTGGCGCCGCCACCGAGGACGAAAATTGGGAGGTCTTTTTTAAGAGCAAATTCGTAGGCGACTTTGATTTCTTCGGGACTTTCGATTTCAATGACATAACGAGCGGGCCCGCCGAGCCGCATGGTGGTAAGATTTTTTAGCAAAACATTTTCTAAAATCTTCATTTCTTTATTATAACATTTTTCTCGGCAAGTTAAAAGCATAGAGGTGATGAGAAAAATAAGTGGGGGGTTGATTTTCAAAATGGGGTGTGATAGAAAAGGCGCAGGTTGGCGGGAGGGGCTAACTGTGATATAATAACAATAACTAAAAACGAGGTAAATATGGCAAAAAAAGAAGCGGCGGTGGCAGAAAATGGTGGGAAGAATGATGGGAAAAGTGAGGCACTGAAACTCGCGATTGCTCAAATTACGAAACAATTTGGCGATGGCTCAATTATGAAACTGGGTGAGACGCCAAAGATGGACGTAGAATTATTGTCTTCAGGGTCTTTGTCGCTGGATTTGGCGCTGGGCGGTGGTTATCCGAAGGGGCGGATCATTGAGATTTATGGGCCGGAATCTTCAGGAAAAACGACTTTGGCGCTTCATGCGATTGCGGAGATTCAAAAGCAGGGCGGCCAGGCGGCGTTTATTGATGCGGAGCACGCGCTGGACCCGGCTTATGCGAAGAAAATCGGGGTGGATACGGCGAATCTTTTAATTTCGCAACCAGATAATGGGGAGCAGGCGCTGGAGATTTGTGAGACTTTGGTAAGGTCGAACGCCGTGGACTTAATCGTGGTGGACTCGGTGGCAGCACTGGTACCACAAGCGGAAATTGACGGCGAGATGGGCGATGCGCAGATGGGACTGCAGGCAAGATTGATGTCGCAGGCGATGCGAAAACTGACCGGTATCATCTCGAAGTCGCGTGCGACGGTGATTTTCATCAATCAGATTCGGATGAAGATTGGAGTAATGTTTGGAAATCCAGAGACGACGACGGGCGGGAACGCGCTGAAGTTTTATGCGTCGGTTAGGATTGATATTCGGCGGATTGGTCAGATTAAGGAGGGAGACAACATTTCTGGTAACCGGACAAAGATTAAGGTGGTGAAGAATAAGATTGCGGCACCATTCCGGACGGCGGAATTTGATATTATGTATAATGAAGGGATTTCGAAGACGGGTGACGTTTTGGATCTTGGGGTGCAATATGGGATTTTGGAGAAGGCCGGTGCGTTTATTAAATATAAGGGTGAAACTTTGGGGCAAGGGCGCGAGGCGGTGAAGAAGTTGTTCCGCGAGAAGCCAGAGCTGATGGCAGAAATTGAAAAGCAAGTGCGCGAGAAAGCGGCGGCGGAAGCCTAGAAATTAAATATGCATAAGGATGAGATTTGGCAGGTTTATGGGTTGAATGGTGAGGTGGTCCCAGGGGAGGGATGGAACTCAGCTTTGGGGAATCCAGAGGAGACTGGCTCGCCGAAGGTGGTTGGTGTGGCGGTGGTTTTTGTGTGGCGGAAGAATGCGGAAGGAAAAATTGAACTTTTGTGGCAACGGCGGTCTGAGAAAATAGACCGATATCCGGGGGATTACGATATTTCGGCGGGCGGGCACATTAATCTAAGTGAAACTCCGGCGGAGGCAGCGGTAAGGGAATCGCGAGAGGAGATTGGCGCAGTCGTTGACAGAGACGATTTAGAGTTTGTGACGATACGATCGTTTAATCGGAATCGGATTGCTTGGGTTTATGCAGTTGACTGGACGGGACGAGAAGAAGAGTTTGAATTTGACGATGGCGAAGTTTCAGAAGTGAGATGGGTGCCGTTTGACGAAACGGAGGAATTCCGAGTTAAATATGCTAAGGCTCCACTCAAAAAAGATGATTTGACATTCAGGTTGCTGGAAGAATGGTTTAAACAGCATGGAGATTTATAAACAAAAAATTACGGATTTAAAACAGGGGGTGAAAAATCCGAACCGGGTGAATGTTTTTGTGGACGGAAAATTTGCGTTTTCGCTGGATGTGACGCAAGTGGTGGATTTTAAGATTAAGGTTGGAAAATTAATAACGCCAGAAGAACTTTTAGAGTATCAAAAGGCGAGTGAATTCGGAAAACTCTATCAAAGGGCGCTAGAGTGGGTTTTAGTGAGGCCGCGGTCAGAGAAGGAAGCGTATGATTATTTATATAAAAAGGTGTATGAGAAGAAGTTAGATAAAAATTATATAAATAATATTCTTGAAAAATTAAAAGATAGAAAATATCTTGATGATTTTAAGTTTGCAGAGTGGTATGTGGAGAATCGGTTTGTGAAGAAGGGGGTGTCGGTGCGGAGATTAAAAATGGAGTTAATGAAAAAGGGGATTGAGAAAAGTATTATCGAGGAGATTCTTAGCGCATCGGATAGAAATGATAAGGACGAAATTTTAAAGATTATTGCGAAAAAACGGGCGAAATATGATGATGAAAAGCTTATAGCGTATCTGTGTCGGCAGGGGTTTTCGTTTGAGCTGGCGAGCGAGCTGGTTCGGTCTTCCGGAACGGATTAACGAAATTTGGAATAAATTCGGTGGTTTCAGCCTTTTTCAAGATGGTTTTTTCTTCGTTTTTGACGATGATTTTATAATCGGTGACTTCGACGATTTCGCTGCGTGGAATGGTGAGCTCGGGGTCGAGGAAGCTTTTGACGAGCGGGCGTTTGACGATGATTTGTTGGACGGTAAAATCGTCAGGAGTGACGGTGAAGTCGATGACTTTTCCGAGCTTGGTGCCTTTTTTGGTTTCGACTCTGAGGCCGTTTAAATTAAAATTGAGGTCGATGATTTTGCTGACTTTAACAATATCGTCTTTTTCGGCGAGCTCGTCGATAGAATCGATGACGCAGCCATATTTAGAATATTCGCGGATAGATTTGGCGTCGAGGATGTTGGTGTTTTTGACGAGAGGGCCGGAAACAAAGAAAGCGACGATTTTTAAGGAATCGGGATCGACGATGGGTGTAGCGATTGTGGCGACCTGACTGGTGGCTTGCATACTAAGAACTGGAGCGCCAAGAAGTTTTGAAGCATAGACTAACATAAGTTTATTATAGCACAAAGTGTTAGTTAGTGAAATCGGAGAGAGGTCGAGCGTCGTCGACGGAATAATCGGCGATTTTGGTGCGACGAAGGGCGATGAGATAAGCGCCGGTGCCGAGCTTCTTGCCGATGTCTTCAGCTAGTGTTCTAATATAAGTACCGGAGGAGACGTGGCAGCAAATTTTGAGTTCAGGGTAGTTATAATT